>JBGUUF010000328.1:0-2846 GCA_045133435.1 Acutalibacteraceae bacterium | reverse complement strand
TGTCATGATGTGCATTAAAGTCAATGGAATCTATTATTAGTATCACTCTCTACAAAAAATACAACGAAAAACGGGCTCGGCGCAACAGAAAATGCACCGGGTCTGTTTGTAGCTTTAAAGGTCACAATGATGTAATAATTTTACCATTCTGCTTTGCGTACATATAGAAATCCTTAAAATCGCTTTTGGCACCTGAGCCAAAGATAATATTGTGAGGATAAACCAACCCATCTGAAATTATACAGTTGCCAAACGGAATTAGATTTGCCTGTAAAAGAATCGGTGGTCTGAAATCTGCAAGCATTTCACTCCACGGTTCGGTTAAGCCTTTTACCAGATAAACCTTCATGGTTTCGGTATTCTCGGCATCAATAAAAATAGAACCTTTTGATAAATGGCGTTCCAAGATAAAACGTCCGGAAACAGGGTATCGCCAGCCTTTAAGCAGTCGGCGGTCAGCTTCTTCTAATCCAAATTGTTTTTCTGTAGCTTCTATGTATTCGTCAATGGTTTCGGGATTTGCCCAAAGCACATCTGCCACTTCTTTAAGCACTTGTGTATCAGGACGTCCCATTCGCAAATCTTCGCTGAGGTATTCGTTTATCTCATATTTTTGATTTGTGAAATCCAGCAGCGGAATAAACAGTCGGAAAAAGGTTTTTCGGTCTTCCGGTGACAGTGTGGCTTTATTGATATTTTTCATAATGTATTCCTTTCCAATCCGTTTTATTGCTTTTCAGACAGATTTTTTCAGCAGAAAAGTTAGGAAATAACGGATTATTTGAAATCGTTATTTTAATGTAATCATCATATACAATGGCATATTTACCAATCCATCATCTTCTTTGCGATAATTTGCCATTGAAGCTCTGATACTGCGTGTCGGCTTGAATTTCTCCCGATAGGTTTTCAGGCTTTTGGCTTTAAGGTTTTCTTCTGCTTTGACTTCAAGCGGAATGACCTTCTCGCCGTCATCGAGGAGAAAGTCTATCTCACAGCTGTTGCGATCGTTTGTATAGTAGTAGATACCAAAATCTGAGGTCGCTTTAAGCTGTTGCAGAACGTATTGTTCTGTCAAAGCACCTTTGAATTCCTTGAACATATCGTTGCCGTCGAGGAGAACACTTTTGCTGATGCCGGACATACAGCAGAGTAGTCCAACATCCAGTAAAAACAGCTTGAATGCTTTTAAATCCTCGTATGCTTTCAGCGGCAGATTTGGCGTGGTGATACGGCTGACCTTGTGAACCAGTCCGCAGTCACACAGCCACATGATTGCGGTCTCGAACTCTTTTGCTCTGCCGCCTTCACGGACTAAGCCATAGATAAACTTTTTATTCTCCTTGGCAAGCTGTGAGGGAATGCTGTTCCACACCATGCGGATTTTCGGTACAATATCCGGCGGCGCGTGCTTGGAAAAATCCTGCTCGTATGCTTTGAGGATTCGCTTTTGTACTTCACCCACCTCATTAAAATTTTTGTTGTGTGAGAAACGCAAAACAACCTCGGGCATACCGCCGATAAAGTAATACTGTTTCAGCAAATAGATAAATTGTTCGGAAAAAGAGTTTATTAAAGCGTAGTCGCCGCTGTTGAGCAGTTTGTAAAGCTTCTCATAACCGGTTCCCAATAAAAATTCGTCAAACGATAGGGGATAGAGCTTTAGAAAATCTACCTTGCCGACAGGAAAAGAAGTTCCTTCATGCAATGCGATTCCGAGCAAAGAACCTGCGCATACTATATGGTACTGCGGCGCGTTCTCATAGAAATATTTTAGGCTGCTCAACGCGGCAGGAACTTCTTGCACTTCGTCAAAGATTATCAGTGTGTCTTCGGGCGAAATGGTAGTATCGGAATATATTTCCAGCCCCATAATGATTCGTTCAATATTCAAGTCAGAAGAAAACAAATCTTTCATTTGTCTGTTGGAGTCGAAGTTAATGTAAACAGTTTTTTCGTAGCACTCCTTGCCGAATTCCTTCATCAGCCATGTTTTGCCGACTTGACGCGCGCCTTCGATTATTAACGGCTTGCGGAAATAACTGTCCTTCCATTTTTTCAGTTTCTCGATTGCAGAACGGTACATATCATCAACACCTTTTTGGAAATCTATTATTAGTATAACACCTCACAACAAAAAATACAATGAATATTTTTAAATAAGTACAAAAAATGCAACGAATAATTAATTAGAGTTACAAAAAATACAACGAAAAATAGGCTCGCGCAACAGAAAATGCACCGAGCCTGTTTTATCCCCTCTCGCCGCCACAAACCGCCAACGCCCGATTTACAGCCGTTTCTGCTATACGAATACGGCAAAAGCACAAAACCCAACACAGCCCATTTCTCGCGATTTGTAGGTCGAGCAGATTTTGCGGTGAGGAGTAGTGTATTAACGAATAAATTACAACCAATACACTGCAGTTTTTTCTAATAATGCTTTTCTTTCCAATCCGGCATTAGCATTGTCAGAAAGGTATAGAAATGCTTTGAATGATTTGGATGGATAAAGTGGCAAAATTCATGCATAATCACATACTCGATACAGTTTCTCGGTGCTTCCAAAAGGCGTTTGTTTAATGTGATGATACCCTTCTTTGCCAAACACGAGCCCCACCGGGTTTCCATGTTTCTGATTCTTAGTTTAGGATAATTTACATTGTACTTTTGAAAAACGGGATAGGTCAAATTGATGATTTCTTCAAATACTGCTTTACATTGTTTGTTGAGATAGCGATTGACTATCCTGCTTTTTCGTGTTGTATCGTTAGGGTATTTTACCGCGAGGAATATATATACTCCGTCTGATGTGATAGAATCTTTTTCCGCTTTGGTCACTTGCA
>JBGUUF010000327.1:0-3483 GCA_045133435.1 Acutalibacteraceae bacterium | reverse complement strand
TTTTTCGATAGCAGCAGCTTCCTTTGACGTGACAGCGCCTGCTGTTTATTGTAGTCGGGTGAAGATAAAATCTCCGCAATCGTTTTCAGCGAAAAATCAAGCTCGCGGTAAAATAAAATTTCCCGCATTCGCTCCAAGGATTTTTCGTCATAAAAACGGTATCCGTTTTGCGCATCGACCTCGGATGGTTTCAGCAAACCGATTTCATCGTAGTAGTGAAGCGTGCGCACGCTCACGCCTGTCAACTCCGCGAATTCTTTAATCTGCATTTTCATTTTCCTCACCTCGGGTTCTATGATAACCTATGACGCAACGTCAGAGTCAAGAGTTTTCTGAAAATATTTTATAACAATTCTTCGGTGTTGACAAGTACCGCCGATTGCGTTATACTGAAACCAACCTATAAAGAGTGCGCGAGAGACAAGCTCGTTGACCGCACACCAACCTGCGATATGTAAGGTGGTAATGCTTGACTGATAGGTAACGGAATTGCTTTCAACGCCTGTCGGTAACGATGGGCGTTTTTTCGTGCTCCGAATAGGAATAAATTTTGGAGGATTGAAAATGAAAACAATCGAAAGTCTTATTAACCCAAGCAAAAAAGTCTATGTAAAAATGAACGGCGCTGATGACTGCAAGCGGTTCTTCTACCTTGCGGAAAAAGAAGGGTTCTTATTCAGCGACGGAGTTAAGCCCACCGAAAAACATCCTTCGGATTTGATTGCGGTGCTGCCTGACAAAACGCTTTGCTATGTCGGCGCTTACGGAAGAATCGCTACGCAATCAGGCGCGGAAAATATTATTGTTTATGACTGCGAAAAACTGTTCGCTGATTGAACAATTGTAACTAAATAATCAAAAAAACTGTTCTGACACCGCGCTGAAATTAAAGCGGAGAAGGACAGACTGAAATCACAAAACGAAACGGCGCAGGTATAAACTCCTTGCGCTGTTGCTTTTGTCGTGATAAAATAAAGTAAATCTTATGAAAGAAGTTCAACCAGATGGATAGTTCCGTTATTAATTCCGCAATTCAATATATTAAAACCTTATTTCAAAACAATTCCGACGGACATGACGCGCAACACACTCTCAGAGTTTATCAAAATGCATTATTGATTGCGGAGAGCGAACCAGACTGTAATCTGTTTGTCGTGTCGTTAGCTGTTTTGCTTCATGACGTTGATGACTATAAATTATTCCGGACAGAAAACAACGCAAACGCCAGAACCTTTTTATCATCTCAACATATTGAACCGGAACAGATTGATTATATATGCGATATCATTAACTCAGTTTCATTCAGTAAGAATCATGGAAAGCGCCTGGCTTCTATTGACGCGAAAATTGTTCAGGATGCTGATAGATTGGACGCTATCGGCGCAATAGGAATTGCTCGTACCTTTGCCTACGGCGGCAAATGCGGAAGAACATTGGAAGATTCAGTACAGCACTTCCACGATAAGCTTTTGCTCCTAAAAGGTGAAATGAATACAAAACGTGCAAAGGAAATTGCTGAATTACGCCATGATTTTATGGAGCAATTTCTGCGTGAGTGGGATAAAGAAAGCGCGCAGAGGTAAGGCTGATAGTCTTATCTTGCGCGGTTTCTGTTTATTGCCTTCAAACAGAATCATTCAATTCCGCAATAAACGCTTGCATTCTGTCTGTTACCAATTCACTCTTTCTCATGTTGAGTAGCTCGTCTTTCGTCACCCACTTATAGTCAGAAGTTTCTCCGTCCTGCAATATAATGCTGTCTTTATCACAGTCCGTAACGCATAGATATTCAACATAAAAGGATTGCTCGGGATTTCCGACCACTCTGCCGACCTCAGTCAGATTCACAGCGCATATGCCTGTTTCCTCTTGCAACTCGCGGATAGCGCACGCAAGCGGTGATTCTCCTTGCAAAGCGGAGCCGCCCGCTGTAGCTTCCCACATTCCACCGTAATGCTTTCTTTCATCTCTCTGCATCAGCAGATAGGTGCCGTCTGTGTGTCGGACAATAATATCGCACACCAAATGATACATTCCCTCGGGAATCGCTTGTCCGCGTAACAGCGTTTTGCCCTCTATTTTATTTAAATCGGAATCGTAAGCATCCCACTGTTCTAACATAATTTCTTTCATAATTTCCCTTTCAATCTCGTCCCATTTGTCCGTCACATCATAAACTCTACAATTGCAGTCAATATTAGACAATACAAAACGGTCATAGGTATATCGGTTCTCCCAAAATAAAACATCTGCGCTATCGGGAGTATTTTGACCACGGTTGCGGTACGCAATTTTCAACTGTTTCTCGATACCATTGGTCTGCAAATAGTAAAGCTCATATTCCGTTTTGCCGAGTGAATCAAGCAGCTTTTGGATATGCATAAGCACCTGCTCCTTTGTCGCGCTGTAATTACGAATCATATCGTTAATCGGGTGATGTAACAGCGAGCCGTCAAAAATAATGTAATCCATATCATCTCTAATCGAGGCAACATAGTTTTTCCATACAGCAACATACGCCTCTGAATAATCTTCAACTGATACGGGATTTCGAGGATTATAACAAAATTCTCTTTCCATGAATTCAGATAGTAACGGTTCCTCAAACAAGGGTGTATCCTCGTTAAAATAATGAATCAACCGTGCGTTCCCCGCGTGAACCGTATTCGTTTGTATTGTGTTTTCATATTGCGGATACTTCAAACAAAGTGTTTCGTATTCCTCGGCGGTGTAGTATGCTACACAGTAAAAATCAATTGGATTGGTGTAATCGAATTCAACATAGGTCTTTGCGTTTTTACCTTCTGAACGCAAATCCTCACACATTTTTTTTCGCCATGGTGGACTTACCGACGCCGGAAACACCCTCTAAAAATATTAGCTTTGTCATCATTGTGCTCCTTAGTTTCTTCTATTTATATCATACACCGCATAAACGAAAATTGCAATTCTTTACCCCCTGTTGCATCATTTTTATTGTGTGTCAAAATCTGATACGCTGTAATCAAAGATAAGCTTATTAACCCCAAAGGCTCATAACGAAATCCGTTATGAGCCGTTGAATTGGTCGGAGTGAAGTTTGTTTTGCTTTTTGCATACCGTTCTGCTCGCTTGTTGCGGCGTGTGTAATTGGATAACTTAGCTGAGCGCGGCGGCTTAAAAACAGTCCGCCGGACTGTTTTTATCTTCGCCATTCGCTTACGCTTATGGCTTGGCACAGCCTGTTCAAGTCCCTTCACTCCTCCGTTGCTTGATTAAAATAGCTCAGGGGAATATCCTTGACGGATATTCCCCCGAAACTATCATGGTCGGAGTGAAGTTTGTTTTGCTTTTGCATACCATTCCGCTCGTTTTTTGCGGCGTGTGCAATTGGATAACTTAGCGGAGCGCGGCGGCTTAAAAACACTCCGCCCGTCTGTTTTTAACATAGCCATTCGCTTACGCTTATGGCTGGGCACAGCCTGGTCGAAGACCCTTAAAACT
>JBGUUF010000326.1:0-3549 GCA_045133435.1 Acutalibacteraceae bacterium | reverse complement strand
TCACACAGGTTCGGACAACCGGGATACGAACACGGTCGCTTGGGTTTCTTCGGCACAACCGCACCTCCATCCGTGCATAAAAAAAGCCCTGCGGCTGTTACACCACAAGGCTTGGATTTATATTCGGTTTCCCTAATTATAGTATATCACTTTTGGCAGGTGGACATCAAGGGACAAAGGCGGACATTTCGGGCGTTTTTCAGATTTTCACCGGATTTTTTGGAAGAGTTACATGGCTGAGCGCCTTACCGTGCCAGCGGCGAATGGTGCGGGAGTCGGCATTCAGTTCAATCCCGATTTTGTCCCACGTGTAGTTGTGGATGTAGCGGTATCTCAATACCATTTGCTCATTAGGGTTGTCCACCGAGCCGATAACCGTTCGCATTTCTTCCTTGAGATTAACAAATAGATCAACCTCGGCGTCGATCTTTCGCTCAAGCTTGTCAATGCGCTCAATGGCGCTGACGAATGGTGCGCCGCCGTTACGGGAACGCTTTACTTTTTCATCCAATGCCGAAGAGGTGATGTTGGAGAGCATAGCCCTCAATTCATCAACCTCCGCAATATCCGAGTTGATGCGTTGGTTTAATCTGTATGCCTGTCTGAAATATTCCTTAGCTGTCATCAGAAATTTACCTCCTTCTGTAATTCTGTGATTATGTATTCGCCGTTAACTGACGTCAGATCGCGAAACCATTGTGAAAGGAAAAACTCTTCTATATCCGATTTCAAATCCAGAGCGACCTGTTTTCTCGGTCTCCTTATCAGAACTCTGAGAACCTTCTTGTAATCCTTAGCGGCTCGGACAACAATCGCCTGAACCAGATCTTCGTAATTTCTGTCCATATTACACCTCCAGATTTGCTTTGACGGCGTCAATGAGAGCCGCCTGTGTTTTATCCTTCTCTCTGAGTGCCCGGATGATTTGCTCATCTATCGTTTTCTCTGCAATAATGTGGTAAATGACGACGGTTTTTGACTGCTGACCCTGACGCCATAATCGGGCGTTTGTCTGCTGATACAGTTCCAGACTCCATGTGATACCGAACCAGATAAGTGTCGAACCGCCTGCCTGTAAATTCAGACCGTGACCGGCAGAAGCGGGGTGGATTACTGCAACAGGGATATTGCCGCTGTTCCAATCTTCAATATCCTGTGAGGTCTTTATTTCACGCACATCAAAGCGCTTTTTGATGCGTTCAAGATCGTGCTTAAACCAGTACGCGACAAGTGTTGGTTTGCCGTTGGAGGCTTCGATCAAGTCCTCCAATGCATCAAGTTTTTTGTCGTGAACAGAGATTATATTTCCGTCGTTGCCGTAGATTGCACCGTTCGCGAGCTGTGCCAGCTTACCGGACAAAACAGCGGCATTGGCAGCGTCTACTTCTTCGCCGCCCAGCGAAACCACCAATTCTTTTCTGAATCTCCGATACAGCTCTCTGTCTGTATCAGAAAGGGCGACCTTTACCTCGTTATACACGCATTCGGGCATCTGCAGATAATCCTCCGCTTTCATAGATATGGTGATATCGGATATCCGGCTGTATATCGCTTCCTCAGCGCCCGGCAGCGGCTTATAGCTGAACACTACCATGCCGTTTCGCTTGTCCGGAACAAAAAAGCTCTGACGATAATGAGATATATAGCGACCGAGTCGTTTGCCGAGATCAAGGACCCTGAACTCCGCCCACAGATCCATCAGACCGTTGGAGGAGGGCGTTCCCGTAAGACCCACGATCCGTTTTACAGCCGGTCGCGCTTTCAAAAGGCTTCTGAATCTCTTAGCGCGGTGGCTTTTGAACGATGACAGCTCATCTATGACCACCATATCAAAGTCAAACGGAAGTCCGCTTTCTTCAATCAGCCATGTGACGTTCTCGCGGTTGATAATATACACACTGGCTCTCTGCAGCAGTGCAGCACGGCGATCTTCTTCCGTACCAACTGCGACCGAATAACTCAGACCCTTGAGGTGATCCCATTTCTCGATCTCCGTCGGCCAAGTATCCCGTGCCACTCTCAGGGGAGCGATAACCAGAACCTTACGCACCTCAAAGCTGTCCAGGCATAGGTCAAAGATCGCGGTCAGTGATATGACGCTTTTGCCTAAACCCATATCAAGAAATACAGCCGAAACGGGATGACTGAGAATGAAGCCGGTCGCGTAAGTCTGATAATTATGCGGATTGTATTTCATCAAGTATCACTCCAATCTGTTCAGCATCATCAATGCAGTAAACCGAAAAACCGAGTCCTTCCAACTGTCTTTTTCTCCTTACCTGCAACGGTCGCATTTTTCGTCCTTTGGCTTTCAGCTCAATGAAAGCCATCCTGCTACGGGGAAGAAGCACAATGCGGTCGGGTACTCCGTCAAACCCCGGACTGACAAATTTCGGTGCGAGACCACCTTTGGCTTTTACGGCTTTTACAAGTTTTTGCTCTATTTGTTTTTCTGTCATTGTTTTCTCCATCATTCCCGGAACAACAACCACAAGTTTTTCCTTACGCGGGCATAATGCGGGTACGCAATATCTTTTTTATATAAAAAACGTGATTTTTGTACTATATAGAAAAAGTTGTAGCTCTGTTCCGTTTTGAGTGTTTTTTGGCTTTATACTGCCTTCTTTACCGGAACAGCGGCAACAACCTTATATGGAAGCTAACGCTTGTTCCGCAGGGGCGTTCCGTTAATCGCGGACATAGAGCCTCTGCTTACCGTAGATAGGTATTCTCACAGAGCTGCCTGATTTTTTCCAACCGCCTATCTTAGTCATTATTGCGCTAAGTGCATAGCTGTCGGCGGGCTTCATATCTTCCTTGTTCTTTCCGAAACACTCGCACCAGATCTCAATATTACTGACACGCTCTCTGGAATGGACACCGGCAGGTCTTGTCGGATCTTCACGGTCGCGCACATAATCTCTGCGCCTGTAAATATCCATTTCATCCCACGCTTCGGGGAGGAGCATATCAAGATATTCTCGCACAACACCTTCACGCTCATCCTGCTCCATTGCATCACGCTGCTCCTGCTTGGCGTACTCCTCAAGGTTTGTGTCGAGATACAGCCTTTCTCCGGCAGAAGCAATTTCTTTGACCTCTGCCCAAATCTGCTCAACGATATCCTCTGTCAAATCCCAAGGCTTATATTTTCCTTCACCGGTAACTTTGACATTCCAGAACCTGCGGTTGCCCGTAATATCACGGAGGTACCCATGTTCGCTGTTGGTGGTACCGAAGAAGATACACTGCCTCGGATGCGGCGTTACCCGTCTGCCGAAAGAAGCGCGGTATTTATCATCCTGACGCGATACAAACGCCTTTACCTTTTCAAGGTCGGCCTTTTTCATGCCGGCCATTTCACCAATTTCGTGAATCCAGAAGCCCTGCAGCTTTTCAGCGGCAGTTTTATCGTTCATATCCGACAGGGTCAGGCTGTCGGAAAACCAACTCATTCCGAGTTTTGCAATAAGTGTGCTTTTACCGATACCCTGACTGCCGTTGAGAACTGTTATATGGTCAAACTTGATGCCGGGATGATAGACACGC
>JBGUUF010000325.1:0-3311 GCA_045133435.1 Acutalibacteraceae bacterium | reverse complement strand
TTGGTAGATGATTTTAATGATTGCTCTGCCTTCGCCAATCGGTTCCGGAAGATCCATATCGACATAGCTGTATATGTCGCCGTGTTCATCCTGAACCGTTGCGTGCTGCTTTTCCAAATCAAGCACAACAAAGTGGTGCGTTGCTGTGATCCTCACACTGCTTTTGCTGATACGTCTTTCTTCATAAACACCGTCATAATTCGCAGTAACGGATAGAGATACACGGCAAGTGGTTGTTTCGCCTGTTCCGTTAAAGTTCATATTAAAACGGTACAAAGGCTTTGCAGCAGCGGGAAACGGGTTGATGATTTCCACACCATCCGAGATCAGTGCGTTCATATCAAGAGTCATTTCGTTAAGCGCTGATTTCAGATACCAGAACGGTTTTCGTGAAAAGGATAATTCTGCCGTATGGAGTGTGCGAAGAGTTCTTTGCACATCGTTGAAATTCCTGAGTGCTGCCTCCGTAACAAGCCCCGGATGGGAATTGTCCTCAAAATCCTGATAACCTTGCAGATAAGCAAAGTGATTAATCAGGTTAATCTCTTTCTCTTGCGCTTTGAAATCCCCGTTTCCGACGAACGCTATCTTGCGTTTGAATTCCACGTTGTCGTACCGCTTGTTGTCAATACAATCCTTTCCATCCTTGCCGGGGACGGATATAAAGGTGATATCCCTCTGCGCTATTTCAACGGGAGGCTCTTCTGCGGAAGTCGCGCCAAGCTCCGACAGCCAATATTTCCCGAATTTGAAGTCATACGCCATTAAGCATAAGCACCGCCTTTCACAATAATGTCGGATACGATAACGTCGGACACCCTGTGCGCTACGTCATCAATATCGAGTTCGCTGTTGATATGCACCTCTCCAAAGGTGATATTGTTGGTGAATGACTGCATCAGACCGCCGAGAGCACCTGCCGCGGAACCGAAGCCAGTGTCGTTCATAGAAGCGGTCATCTGTACGTCCGTATCAAAACCTGTCGGGATCGCGTCCTGCATATCCTTGGCAACGCTGTCCATTTCGTTGCTGAATCCTGCACCAATACCGAGAGCGAGGTTTTTACCAATCTGGTCGCGGAATAGTGTTGATGGAGAGTGAATTCCGAAGAAGCCCTTAATGCCATCAACAATACCTCCGAAGAAGCCAGTGATTTTATCCCACAGCCAGGAACCTGCATTTTTTATTCCTTCCCACAAACCAGAAACGAGCTGACCGCCTATCTCTACAAATTTACTCAAACCTTTACCGAACGCTTCGATAATGCTTGTGATGATTGAAGGAATAGCCTTGATTAACCCCATAATGATCTGAGGAAGCGCCTTTACAATACCGATGGTCAGCTGAATACAGCCTTGAATCAGCTGAGGCAGCGCTTCAATCAGGCCTGTGACCACGGATTCGATGATTTCAGGCAATGCGTCAATCAGTGCGGAGATGATTTCGGGGATCGCCTGCACCAGACCGAGTACCAGCTGTATCGCACCCATAATGAGCTGAGGGATACACTGGATCAGTCCGTTCACCACGGAGGTGATGATCTGGGGCAACGCTTCAATCAGCGATTTGATAATATCGGGCAGGGCACCGACAATTCCCATAATCAGCTGTATCAGACCGTTAATCAGCGTAGGCAGACAGTCCAGAATTGCCTGTATCAGTGTCGGAACCAGATTAACAATAGCCGTGATGATTTTGTCTATCAGAGTGGGCAGCACCTCGATTATCTCTTGAATCATATCGGGCAGTGCGTTTACGATACCGATTACCAACTGAACGACCGCGTCTAATATGACGGGCAGTAATTCTATCACCGCGTTCAAAATAGTTTCGATGATGGTCGGGAGCGCTTCTACTAAAGTGTTCAGGATGTCCGGGAGTGCCTCGACTGTAGCGTTCACTATCTCGATAAGTCCCTCAATCAGCACAGGGAGCAGATCCTTGATTCCGCTGACTATGGTTGTCATCAGATCAGGCAGTATTGCGACTATTGCCTTAATGATATCCGGCAGAGCCTGCACAAGGGATTTTATCAGTTGCTTAACGCCTTCAATCAGCGTAGGCAGTGAGTTTTTAAGAGAATCAATAATGGATTTTACAATTTCGGGTATCTTTTCTATTATCTTCGGAATGGCGGAAATAATGCCATTCACTAATGCGAGGATAACCCGAACTCCGGCGTCAATGAAGGCGTCAAGATTATCGATAATAGCCTGTACCGCATCGAGTAGCGCGGAGACGATTGTCGGGATAAGTGTGGGGAGAGAACTCGCTATGCCGTTAATCAGAGTTGTGACGACCTGTATTGCAGTGCTAAACAGCAGCGGCAAATTATCAAGGATTGCGTTTGCAAGCTGCGTGATTAGTTCTACTGCGCCTTTAGCGATTTCAGGCAGGGCTGCAATCAGGCTTTTCAAAAATGTGATGATAATATTGCTTGCGGCACTGACGAGTTGCGACATATTATTGGCAATACCCTGAACAATGGAATCAATAATGACAGGGGCGATCTCAGCAACTGCTCCGATCAGTGTCATCAGAATATCCATCACCTTTGGAAATATTCTTTTCAGTGATTCAACGATTTCCTGTGTGCCTTTTTGTATTTGTTCTTTAGCGTTTTTACCGCCGGCAAGCAAAGATGATAAGCCGTTAAGTAGCGTGGAGAAGCCCGGGAGCAATTCTCCGACAAGATTGTTTTTGACGCCGGAGAAGGTGCGTTTCAGGGTATCGAGTGAATCGTTGAAATTTGCGGATGCTTTTACTGCTTCGTCCGACATTACAAAGCCGAGGTCATGAGCAGCCTGTTTCAACTCTTCAGTTGATTCTGTCGTTTGATTGAACAGAGGGGTCAGGTTCTGACCTGACTTACCGAACAGGTCGTTAGCGAGAGCAGCCCTCTCCGTGGTATCCGCCATTCCCTGCATACCCTTAACGACAGCGGCAAATACGTCTTCACGCGACATGGACTGCAAATCTTTCATTGAAATGCCGAGTTTTGCGAATCGTGCTTGTGCTTTTTCACTGCCGTTTTTAGCATCGTCTATCTGGTTCGTCATGGTCTTAAGACCGGTGGTCATTGAAGTTATTTCAACACCCGCCTGACCTAAGACGTAGTCCCACTCCTGATAGGCTTCTGCGGACATACCGAGTTTTTGAGAGGTCTTATCTATCTCGTCACCGGCCTTGGCAGTCTCGTTTGCCATGTTCCACAGCTTTTTACCTGTGGCAATAGCGGCTGTTCCGATTGCGGCAGTGGCAGCTGCCATAGCAACACCAACGGTCTTTAGTACTTCACCGACCTTACTGAA
>JBGUUF010000324.1:0-2161 GCA_045133435.1 Acutalibacteraceae bacterium | reverse complement strand
GTAGCTGATATCATTCAGATACTCAAACTCGTCAAGGTGATCGATCAGCGTGATGATGTTTTTTGAAGATTTAACGTCGGTCATCTCCATCGCGACGTCGAGCTTTTCGGTGTTTATATCATAGGTGTAAAACTCATACGCAAGTGTGTTCAGAGCGCCAATCCCCTCGTTGTCGAGTATTTCCTCAAAGCGGACGGAGAAACGACCGAAATTGGGATTCTCATATTCACAGGTCAACTCGCAGTCGTCAATGGACTCCGCGCCGAGCCTGCGTACTGCCTTGTCTATGGCAAGCTGAGATTCGGGCAGGAACAAGCTCTCAAATCTGCCCTTGTACTCCACATCGACGTTGACGATGAACGATTGGTAGGCAAAGCCCGGAAAGATTTTGCCGTCATAGGCTTCCTCGATCGGCTTATCCTCAACAAACAGCAGTCCGCGCTCGGTAAAGATTCCGCGTCCAGAAGCGAGGAGCTTTCTGCCGATCTCGGCGTACTTCGCGTCGTAGCGTGAATCGGCGTTTGCGCAGCCCTCGGTGTTTAGCGTGTACTCTCTGCCGACCTTTGTCATATCACCGACGTTCTTAATAATGGTGAATTTGTCGAGGTTATAGGTGAGATTGATCAAGTCCTTCAGGTTCTTGGCGTTTCGCTGTTCAACAGCCGCATAAAACTGCTCAATCTCATCATCGGTAAACGAATCCAACCGCCTTGCGAGGAAATTCAGCTCGTCGAGATTAATCGTCCGCGCATTCAAGGCAGACAGCTCCAACGGATAATGGACGTCCTCGACAAAGAACAGTTGGGTCGTATCCGTCGGCATCTTCGACTCTATGAGAATATCGTTTAGCATTTCATCGCTGACAGGGAAATCGATATCTGCGGAGTTCCCTTTATAGCTGATATTTGCTGAAATATACATTTGTATCACTCCTTTGAAGAATCCCCGAACCATCGCTGATCCGGGGATTCTGATAATTATTTATCCGTATACTACATAGATCTGACCGCCGCTCGCGACGACGTTGAACATGATATCGGACGGTACCGCGCCTAAGTCTGCGTAATAGTACGGGACGTAATCGACGTCGCTGTAGCAAGCCGCCGTAGCTGCGTCCGTGTCGGTGTAACCGCTGATATCCGTCGGTGGGAACCAGCCCGCGTTTCCGATGCCGAGAGAGCCGTTGTAAACCATGCCGAGACTCTGACCGTAACCGATTAGATTGCTGACTACCTGATTGTAGTCGAGGTATTTTCTTTCCGCCGGCGGCTCGGTCGGCTCCGGCTCGGGAGCTTTAGTAGGCTTCGGCGCCTCGGTCGGTTTTGGCTTTGGCGCTTCCGTAGCTTTGGGCCGAGTCGCTTGGGTAGGCTTCGGCGCGGGATTGCTCTGCGGATTTTCGGTGGTTTTCGGGGAACGGCTCTGACTGTTTCCGCTCTGTTTCGGAGTGTTTTCACACGAACTTTCTGAGCTTTGCGTCACTGAGCTTTCGCTGTTCTGCACACTCACGTCGTTCTCCGAAACGCCGTCCTGTTTGCGCGACGTTTGCCCAACACCGGCTTTATTCGGCGAGGTCGGGTACACACCCGAAGGCTCCTGAAAAGCCGACACAGGCGATTTCTCGGCGTTTTCCGTTTCGGATGTTTCAGTGCCGAAAATATCAGTATTTATGCGGCTTTCTGCTTCATCCGCCGTCGCGGAATACGTTGGCTTTTGGTGGATATAATTCTCTTTTTCTGCCTGTGAACAGGCGCTCATGCTGCTCGCTGCCATTAAAATGGCTATGATGATCGCTAACTTTTTCATACAGTCAGCCTCCTTTCAACGAGCAGTATAGTCGCGCCGTTTCGCAAAGTCCAGAGAGAATCACATACTTTGTGAAAAACCTTCGAACTCGTCCTCATCCTCGTCGAACGGAAGGTCGCCGTCGTCCTCCATCTCGGTAAAGCCATTGCTTTCGCTTTCCTGCAATGCCTGATTGTACGCTTCGAGCACCTTGTCGTTGATCGCGTCGCGCGCCGCCTTGGTGACGGGATGAGCGATCTCGCTGTATTTGGTATTGCCGCCTGCGTCCTTGTACGATTCCTGCGGCATGGATACGAACAATCCGTTGCGCGAATTGACCACGCGCAGGTTATGGATCGCCACCGCTCCGGCGATATTC
>JBGUUF010000323.1:0-1669 GCA_045133435.1 Acutalibacteraceae bacterium | reverse complement strand
TGCTATTGTATTCGCCAAAATCCATTGTAAATCATAGTGCATCTCGCTCGTTCGGCTTCGCCTCACTTCTGAAGGCTCCGCCCTCAGTCTCCCGCGATGGCGCCGCCCTCGACCCGGCAGGGAGCCAGCCCCCTGCACCCCGCGCCGCATACGCGGCTAATTGACGCTTCGCGTGTTTCCCTTTTTATTTTTCAAAATTGATTTCCGTGCTTTGACCGCCCCGCAACATTCGGTTGCGAAAAATCATCTGTCGGTTGGTAGCATTGATATGCTACGTCAGCAAGCAGTCTATTTCCAAGTGGGAGACAAACTGATAATTTTGAGCAATACGTCTCAACAGATGTGCTGCTCAGGGACGAGCTTGCACTGTCGGATGTTAAGGAAGTTCACTGCTGAGGTGTGTCGATAATAGCATCGGTCATAGTTTAGGGCATGCCGTTTCGCCTGAATATTCCGTATATTGATGCCTTTATCGTGTCGGAAATATATCTGCTTACTTTTTCGCGGTCGCAGTTTTCGCCCGCCTTTATCCAATCTATCAATATTCCAACGATGGCTTCAGTGTAAAATTTTATCAAAAAATCCTCATAATCGTGCTCCAGCGATATGCCGCATTTTTGCCGCGCATCCTCGATTATCGACTTGGTGACGTCTATCAGGTCAGCATAAAAAAATCGCTTGAGTTCATCCCGCCCGATAGAGTCAAAGGCGCAGTTTATTATATGAGAATTATTTTCCACATAATCCATCACAAAGGCAATGGCCTCTTCATAATCCACCAGCAGATCAAAGCTCTTTACCACTTCAATGGCTTCTTCCTCAAACATCCATTTTAGAAGGTCATAAATATCGTCAAAATGGTAATAAAAGGTCTTGCGGTTCACAACGCAGTCCGCAATGATTTCGCTTACCGTTATTTTAGAGAAGGTCTTTTTCTCCATAGCCTTTTTCAATGATGCCGCGATAGCTTTTTTGTGTTGAGTGATGTTATTTCGTGTTTCACTGTCATTCCCCCTGATGTATTTTATTATACATTTGTCCGATAAATATTAAATGGATAATTTTTCTCGTTTGTCCAAAAAATTTGACCGTCAAATATGTATGTTTTGACCGTAATTCGGACAAATGACGCGGATTTGACCGTTTTACATTTGCAGGCAAATTTATATAATATCGTAAATAATACGGAAAGGAGCATGCGGAACATGGTTGCTGAAATTTACGATATTCGTATGCACACACCGCTGGGTGACAGGCATGGCAAAATGATGATTGGGGTCAGAAATGGGGAACTGAGCGGCAGTCTCGATTTACTTGGACACTGCGAGCCGTTTTGCGGAACGATAGATACTGACGGAAACTGCACCTTCAGCGGTACTCTCATAACCCTTATGCGGACGGTCCACTATACGGCATCGGGTGTGATAACCCATGTATCGCTGAATCTTCTGCTGAGAGATGAGCGGCATACCTTTCAGATAAGCGGTTCTGCCTGCCCGATAGCAAAGGAGCAAAGCGTATGAAGAAATTCTTTAACGGCACGGTCACTCACAAAAAGAGCGTTATAGCTGTTTTTATGGCGGCTGTCGCTGTTTGCATGGTACTCGGCAATTTTGTGGCGGTCAATTACGATATTAACGACTATCTGCCCGAGAACACCCACTCCACC
>JBGUUF010000322.1:0-1972 GCA_045133435.1 Acutalibacteraceae bacterium | reverse complement strand
ACGGAATTGTTTCTCAGCGCGGGGAATCGCTGTACCGCCTTGTGTCTTTTGACGATGCTCCGACAGAAGCCGAATCACTGTCCGACAGCGAGGATTTGGTTCAGTCTGATGAAACAGAATTTAATGATGAAGAAATTCCGGATTACGATTTGCCGTATGATGAATCTGAGGATGAGGAAATTGATGAAGAAATGGGAGGAATGACATTGTGAGTGTGGTTGCAGCAGTGATTTCGGGGGTGCTGCTTGGGCTTACGATAGTCGGAGCGGTGTGTGTACTGTTGTCGTGCTATCGCGGATATCAGCGGAAAGTTGCACTGAGTTTTGAAAAATGCCGCGGACAGATGCGCGAGCTTCAGGACAGAATCGACTTGCAGGAAGCTATGATAAGGTCACTGTACAAATACGTTTCAAATTCTGTGGACGTTCGTTCCGAATCCCACAGAAATCCTTCTGCAAGACCGAGAGAATCGGGCGTGCGAACCGGAAGCTTTGAAGCGAGGTTTCTCTCACCGAACCCGCCGACAGCAAGAAAATAATTTGCTGTAAAATAAGCTTTATACGGAAGTTTGAATCACCGTGAAAGGAGGTGGTGTTCAAGTGATTGAATTTATATTTGGCTTGATAATCGGCTGCATTGCGGGAGCCGTCATCATGTCATTGTGCAATGCGTCCTCCTGCGCCGATAAAGAAATGAAGAAGTTTTTCAAATAGGCCGATGTCAATCGCTCGGAAACGATTGATGTCGGTCTTTTTTCGTTTCCGGGGTTGATGTCACGGAGGTAAAAATTAATAAAAACGCCTATCGGCTGGGTGGGGAACAAAACCTCAATCCTTAATATTCTCTACGCGGTATTTCCGCCTGATTACAAGCGATATATTGAGCCGTTCGGCGGCTCGGGCGCAGTGCTTCTCGGCAAGCCTGTTCCCGACCGCTTTGAGATTTACAACGACCGAAACAAAAATCTTGTCAATCTTTTCAGATGTGCGCGTGACCGACCGCTGGCTTTGATTCTGGAGCTTGGATTTTTCCCGCTGAACTCGCGGGATGATTTCAAGGTCATCAAAAAATGCATTTCCCGAGAGGAATTCACCAATGAATTTCTGAGTGAAGAGCTTGAGCTGACTGAACTTCTGTTGCCCGAACCGCAGGCAAGCGAGCTTCAGGAGCTGTACAGCACGGTGGCATCCGACTGCGATGTCCGCCGAGCCGCAATGTTCTTCAAGCTCATTCGGTACAGCTATTCGAGCTCGGGACGAAGCTTTGCCTGCCAGCCTTATTCGGTCAGAAGCGCATTCGGATTGATTTGGGAGCTGAGCCGACGGTTCAAGGATGTTGTAATCGAAAATCAGGATTTTGAGGTACTGATAAACCATTATGACCGACCTGACGCTTTGATTTACTGTGACCCGCCGTATTTTTCGAGCGAATATATGTACGAATGCGGCTTCACTTGGGATGACCATGTGAGACTGAGGGACACGCTCGCCGACATCAAGGGTAATTTCCTTGTGTCATACAACGACTGCGCCGAAATCCGTGAGCTTTACAAAGGATTTGAATTCTTTGATTTCAAGAGAATTCACTCAATGGTGCAGAAATACGACGCAGGCAGGGAGTTTCCCGAGCTGCTCATTGCAAACTACGATTTGTATGCGCGGGAGAGGCAGAAATCAAGGCAGATTTCGCTTTTGGATAACGAGAGTGACCCGAATGCGATTGAAAAAATTTTAAGAAACGGAATACTGCGGAAGTAAATGTTCGCAGTGATTCCCGCGAAAAGGAGCTAAATGCGACATGAAGATATACAGAATTATCGGAAAGCAGGGGCGCATAACGATTCCATACGAAATGCGTCAAAAAATCGGGTTTGCGCCCAACGACGTTATTTCATTTGAAAGCGACGTACTTGATGACCGCTCGGTCATCGTAAGACGCGAGATGCTCTGCGATATGGACGATGTATTTGACG
>JBGUUF010000321.1:0-1627 GCA_045133435.1 Acutalibacteraceae bacterium | reverse complement strand
ACTTTAAGGTGTTCACATGGGGCGAAAAGCAGTATCCCGAGCACAAGAAAATGCTCGACGGTCTGAAGGAGCGCGGCTTTAAGCTGGTGACTATCATTGACCCCGGCGTGAAGAAAGAATCTGGCTATTCGGTTTACGAAGAGGGCATAGATAACGATTTCTTCGTACACGACACCGACGGCAGTGTTTATGAAAATGTAGTATGGCCGGGCGATTCGGTATTCCCCGATTTCGGTCGCCGCGCTGTACGCAATTGGTGGGCAGACAAGCAGAAGATAATGATGGACGACGGCGTTGCGGGCATCTGGAACGATATGAACGAGCCGGCAAGTTTCCGCGGCGAGATTCCGCAGGATGTCGTATTTTATGACGAGGAACGCAAGACAGATCATGCTGAAATGCACAATGTCTACGGCTCGCTCATGTGCAAAGCGACATACGAGGGCATCAAGAGACACAGCGGCAAGCGTCCCTTCGTCATTACCAGAGCATGCTACAGTGGCGCACAGAAATACACTATCGGCTGGACAGGTGACAATCAGAGCCACTGGTCGCACCTTAGATACTCAATTGCACAGCTTTGCAGCGTCGGTATGAGCGGTATGGCATTTATCGGCACAGATGTCGGCGGTTTCGGCTCAAGCTGCACTCCCGAGCTTCTCTGCCGCTGGACGCAGGTGGGCTGCTTTACTCCGTTCTTCCGCAATCACGCAGCTAAGGGCACACGCTATCAGGAGCCGTGGGCATTTGACGAGCAGACAATGGAGATATGCCGCAAGTACATCCGCCTGCGCTACAAGCTGATACCCTATATCTACGACTGCTTCCGCATCGCAGAATCAAGCGGTCTGCCGGTATTCCGTCCGCTGGTGCTCAATTTTGAAAACGACAAGAACGTCACCGACATCAACGATCAGTTCATGGTCGGCGAGTGGATAATGGTCGCCCCGATAGTCGATCAGGGCAAGGTAAGCCGCGACGTTTACCTCCCCAGAGGATGCAATTGGTACGACTTCCACACAGGCGGACGCTTCCAGGGCGGCACCAGAATTCTGCGTGAAGCACCGCTGGATACCTGCCCGATATATATCCGCGAGGGCGCGATAATCCCGATGTGGCCTGTGATGAATTATGTGGGCGAGAAGGAAGTTGACTGTCTCGAACTGATGATATTCGGCAACGACGGCGAGTATCTCCACTATCAGGACAACGGCGAGGACTTCGCATATCGCGAGGGCGAGTATAATCTCTATAAGTTCTCGCGCAAAAACGGCCGTCTCTCAGTCGAAATGGTGAATTCCGGCTACGCAAAGCGTTATGAGGGCTTCAAGATAACCATGAGCGGCAAGACCTTCAAGGTAAAATTTTCGGGAAGAAAGCTCGAAATGTAATTAAAAATCAAGCAGGCGAGGTTTCGCAATGAAGCCGCGCCTGCTTTTATTTAACAATTGTATACATATATTTTTATTGACAATAATATATTTGGTGTGTTAGAATAAAAACCATAAAGCGTGCGGTTCGATGAATCGGCGCATATGATGAAAGGACGGTAATTTAACATGAGCGAAGAAAATTTCGATATTTTTGACGAAGAAGAAGTAGACAGTCTGGTTTACCTCAGCGATGA
>JBGUUF010000320.1:0-4767 GCA_045133435.1 Acutalibacteraceae bacterium | reverse complement strand
ACATTTTACACCCAAACGTCATTTGGAAATATTTGCATACTGCCGCAGTGGTGAATTATCTTAGCTTTTCCGAATTTTTGTGAACAAAGACTGTCAAGCAGTCCGATGTCTGCGGCGGTAGAAAAATCAAAGCCGCCGGATATTCCCACACCGTACAATTTCAAAAAAGCCTCTTTAGCTGTCCATATTTCAAAAAATCGCTCGCGGCTCTGCTCAACATCCGCCGCGCCGTTCATGTAGCTTTTTTCGTCATCGGTAAAACACCGCCTGACCACTGCATCGCTGAATTCCCGCACGAACTCGATGTCAACGCCTATCTCCTCAGTGCAAAACGCCGCGGCTATCACACTGCCGCAGTGCGATACGTTGAAATACAGCGGATCACCCTCAATATGCGGCTTGCCGTGGGAATTGTAGAGATACTTGATCTCACTGCTCGGTATTCCCGTAACCTCTGAGACATGAGCGGTCACAAAATTCCGCGCTGTCTCCGACACCGCTTTCTTTTTGCACGCGGCAGAGCTGTCGGCATATCCGCTTAAATCCGCTCGAAACACAAAAACCTCGGCACGGCTCACGGCACTCACATCGCTTTCTGAAAAAAATTAACAATCAAAATTAAAAATATGTCTTTTAAAAAGCAACGATAAATATTATAATATAAATCAATGTATAATTCAACCAATAATTTTTCAGGGGTGATACTTTTGCAGTCCGTCAAGACAGAAAAAAAGGATCTGTCATTTTTCATCAAAATAACAAGAATATGGATCGCCGCCGTGCTCTGCATAGCCGTAGCGATAATGAATTTTTCCTTGATATTTTTTAAATTTGACCCGAATGACAAGGATGACATCGTGATAGTGCTCGACCCGGGGCACGGCGGAGCTGACGTAGGCGCATACAACAGCACGCTTGGACTTTACGAATCTCAGATAAATCTGAAGATCGCCATTGCGTGCCGCGACAGCCTGATGAAATATGACGGCGTGAGAGTATATATGACCCACACGGGCGTTAGCACCCGTCAAGGCGAATCTTCACTGCGCAGCCGCATAAACGTCGCCGAAGAGGTCGGCGCGGATATATTCATCAGCCTGCATATCAATTCGGCTGACAGCAAATCTGCCCACGGCGCGGAGATTTATGTTCCCCACACCACTTACAAACCCGAATACAACGAAAATTGCACCGAGCTTGCCAACAAAATTCTGGATAATTTCAAGGCGCTCGGACTGGGCAGCCGCGGCGTTAAAGAGCGCAAGAGCGGCGGTGCTCGGACATACACCCACGAGGACGGGACTACTGAGATCGGCGACTATTATTATGTAGTGGGCGAGCCGATACGCCGCCTCGGAATCCCGGGGATATTGGTGGAGCACGCCTTCATCGGCGGCGACTCGGATTTTCTCGACAGCGATGAAGATTTAGAGCTGCTCGGCAAGGCGGATGCCGAAGCAATCGCGGAATATTACGGCCTTGAACTGAAAAAGGAATATGAGGACGTTTCCTCACAGACCTCAGATATAACTTCAAACACAGGCTCCGATATTTCGTCAGACATTGACGACGGCGGATTCACCTCCGAGGAGGACGTAGATGAAGAGGTAGCGGCAGTCGAAAGCATGATAAATGCGCTTCCCGACAATCCCACAGCGGAGGATTACGAGCAGGTCAACAATGTCCGAGCGGCATTCGACGCGTTGGGCGACAATAAACAGAGTTTGGTCAGCGCGGAATTGTATCAGAAGCTGTGCAGTGTGATAACAGCATGCGAAAATCTCAGACTTCCCGTGAGAATAGCTGTGAAGCAAGGCTCTGAGATGACCATTGACCGCGTTAACAACCAGCTGCTCAACGTCGAGACTGCCAAGCAGAATTCGGGCAGGATAACCGTATTCTCGATAATGCTGGAGCTGGAGCTTTACATCGACTCATCCGCGCCCGAGGAATATCAGGATGAAGCCAATCTCAACTACCGCATAGTTGACCCCGACGGCAATCTGCTCGAATACAGCGACACCGTTCCCAACGGCTCGGTAATATCAATAGTCTGCGGCAACGAGGTGCTGGATTCGCTCACACTGGTGATATTATCATAAATCACATCAAAAGGAGGTGCCGCCTTGAAAAAGGACGACAAAAAACTGCTTCTCACAGGTCTGATATGCGCGTTCGGCTGTTTGTTCATAGCAATCTACAACTCCGCGCAGGCGGCATTTCTGAATGCAGACGTAATTCCCGCTTCGGAGTATAAAGCCGCTGTGTCGGTGAGCGATACACAATCGTCGCAGGAGGATTCCGACAGCACTTCATCCACCGTGCAAAGGACGGTCAACATCAACACCGCTTCGGTCGAGGAGCTGTGCGAAGTGCTCCCGGGAATAGGCGAAGTCAAGGCCAAGAGAATAGTCGAATACCGCGAGGCGGCAGGCGGGTTTGACTCGATAGACGAACTGCTGAACGTCAAGGGCATAGGCGAAAAAACGCTTGAAAAAATTCGCCCCTACTGCCGACTGACCGATTAAAATAAAAACAAAGGACGGAGAAAATTTATGAGTGAAGATTTTGAGAAGAACGAAATTTCGGAGGAAGAAATCGAAAATACCGCTGAGCAGGAATTTGACTCGGAAACCGAAGCCGATGATCAGGCGATGACCGAGGAGGAATTGCAGGAGCAGTACAAGCAGCTCCCCATGTGGCAGAATGTGCTGCTGGTGCTTCTGTTCCTGTTCGGCATGGCGGCGGTGGTTGTCGTGATAGATTTCGTCGTGGAATTCGGCATGGAACTGCTCAAGAGAATATTCTGATACCGCAAGCCGGGAGACTATGCAGCCGATGCGCATATTCTTTCGGCTATTTCTTTGAATACAGGTCCCGCCGACGCTCCGCCCGACGTTCCGCTTTCGGCGAGCACCACGCAGACATATTGCGGGTTCTCATAGGGAAAATATCCCGCATACCACGCCTGATTTACCGCCTTGTTGTTTTTGAAAATTCCAGTCTCGGCTGTGCCTGTCTTGGCGGCGGAGGTCACTTTGTCGGACGCTCCCGCCTTTGCCGTGCCCTCAAGCACCGCAGTCCTCAGGCATTCGCCCAAAATCCGCGCCGTTTCGCTGCTCATCGCGGTATGCGAGGCGGCTTTTTTCTGCGTGGAGACTATATTCATATTCTCATCGGTCAGTCCTATGAACACCGACGGCTCGATGTACTCTCCCCCACGCGCTATCGCGGCAAACATCGCGGCTATCTGCACGGGCGTGACGGTTAGCGTGCCCTGTCCAAACGAAAAATTTGCCAGAGCGGCGGGATTTTTGAGCGACTCCGCCGACGGCAGAGTTCCCGACGATGCTTTATAATCCGTGGCAAGCTGAGTTGACTTGCCGAAGCCGAGACTTTCCGCCATGCTCAGAATTTTATCTGCACCTGTATTCGCGGCGGTATTGATGAAATAGGTGTTGCATGAATGGGCGATCGCGCTGTACATATTGACGGTTATGTGGGCGGTGCGATTGATGCATCCCATCGTATTGCTCCCGATCGTCACCTTACCCTCACATTCGTATTCCTCCAGCGGGTCAATGCCGCTCTCCAGCGCGGCGGCAGCGATCACGGGCTTGAACACCGACCCCGCGTTGTACGCAGAAAGCGCACGGTTGAGCAGAGGGGAATTTTCGTCATTCAGCACGGCGGCAATGTCGTTGCGGTTGTAGTCGGGCAGGCTCGCCATAGCCAGTATTTCACTGCTCTTCACGTCCATGACCACCACCGCCCCGCAGTCGATGTATTCAGCCGACGCAGTCTCGACGATATTTTGGATATGGCTGTCGATGGTGAGCATCACGCCGCGGCTCGAATTGCCCGTGGTGTCGCTTACCTCCTGCCGCGCCGCGTCAAGGCTTCGTCCGGCGGCATTGATGCGGCAGGTGACCGTCAGCTTGCCCGAAGCCGAACTAAGCCATTCGTCATATGCGCGCTCAATGCCCGATTCTCCGCCCTCCGAGCCGCAGTATCCCACCAGATGAGTTGCTATGCCGCTGTCGGAATAACGCTCAGGCACGCGGTAGACGGTAATGCCGTCCGACTCACATCCGCCGTCGGGCACATTCATCGAAAATGGAAACGTGCCTTTCAGCTTGTCGCTGATTTTGTCAAGCTCATCGGCTGACAGATAATTAAAAAGTTCGGCAGAAGTCTGCGCCGAGGGAATCACCACCGCCTTGTAGCTGTACGAACCGCCCGCGAGAGCGTTGCCGTTGCGGTCGTATATCTTTCCGCGAGTTTCCGCCAGCGTAAGGCTGTAACTGCTGTGGCTTCGGGCGGCATTGACATAATCCTCCTCTAAGCCGAGCGCCGTTATGCGACCTATCAACACTGCACACAGCGCAATAAATCCGCAAAACAATCCCACGACCCTTTTTCCCATAAAAAACGCTCCTTTTGATCACATGTGTAATTTATTTTTTGAAAATATGGGAAAAATATGCGCGGCTTATTAAATTCGCAAGGAAATCAATTTTGAAAAATAAAAAGAAACCGCGCGAAGCGCCAATTAGCCGCGTATGCGGCGCGGGGTGCAGGGGGCAGGCTCCCTGCCGGGTCAAGGGCGGCGCCCTTGCGGGAGACTGAGGGCAGAGCCCTCAGAAGTGAGGCGAAGCCGAACGAGCGAGATGCACTATGATTTATATAGATTTGGGCGAATACAATAGCAAATCCCTATAAAATTGATTTCCTTGCGAATTTAATAAGTCGCGCATATTTTTTCCA
>JBGUUF010000319.1:0-3044 GCA_045133435.1 Acutalibacteraceae bacterium | reverse complement strand
GCTCGACGGTATCGCACCCGCTCCGCGTGGCGTGCCGCAGATCGAAGTGACCTTCGATATCGACGCGAACGGTATCGTCAACGTGTCGGCGAAGGATCTGGGCACAGGCAAACAGCAGGAGATAACTATCACGGCTTCGTCAAATCTCAGTCAGGCGGAGATAGACCGCGCTGTAAACGAGGCGAGAGAGTATGCCGCCGAGGACGCAAGAGCAAAACAGCAGGCGCAGGCGCGCAATTCGGCAGAGGAACTGATCTATCAGGCGCAGGCACTGGAAA
Source organism: Acutalibacteraceae bacterium (assembly GCA_045133435.1). Taxonomy (GTDB): domain Bacteria; phylum Bacillota; class Clostridia; order Oscillospirales; family Acutalibacteraceae; genus RUG762. The sequence goes on along the minus strand of JBGUUF010000319.1, from coordinate 2,766 downwards.
AGGACACTAAGGACAAGGCAAAACGCTCGATGCTTCAGGACGCGATAAAGCAGGTTAAAAAGTCGCTCAAGTCGAAGGATGACAACGAAGTTATTGCAGCTTGTGATAATCTTCGCTCAGTGATGAACGACATTTCTCAAAGTAATTGACAACGAGAAAAAAATTAGCTATAATCTAAAATGTAAGTGAAATATTGCAAAATTTTACCAATAAGGCTTTTTTACACAAAGGAGGCTGTCCAATGTTCGGGTATGTTGCCGCTGCTCCGGAGCTTTTAAGCGACTCGGATAAAATACGTTATCGCGGCTGGTACTGCGGACTCTGCAAATCGCTGGGCAGCTGCACGGGGCAGAAATGCAGGTTTCTGCTCACCTACGATATGGCGTTTCTCGCCATGCTGCTGTCATCGGTTTACGGCATGGAGGAATCCATAGCAGATGACGGATGCGTGATTCATCCTTTCAAAAAACACACCGAGATACGCTCGGCGGCAAGTAATTATGCGGCTTATATGAATGTGGTGCTGGTGTATTACAAGCTGGTGGATGACTGGAATGATGATAAAAATTTCGCTTCGCTGACGGCATCCTCTTTATTCCGCAGTAAGTGCAGAAAAATCAGCGAGGATTATCCCCGCCAGTGCGATGCTATCGTAAATTGTCTTGCCGAGCTGAGTGAATTGGAGCGTGGCGGTGAATTTAACCCCGACCTGCCCGCCAACTGCTTCGGTAAGCTGATGGGAGAATTATTCGTAATTGATGATTCAGACGAATTTGCCGACAGACTGCGTTCATTCGGACGCACGCTGGGCAGATTTATATATATAATGGATGCGGCGGTTGACCTGAGAAGCGACCTGAAAAGGGAACGATACAATCCTTTGATGACGGTTTCCGCAGATGAGATCGACGAAATGCTCAATATAATGGGCGGGGATTTCATGCGGGCGTTTCATCGGCTTCCGATCACGACCGACCGCGATTTGATGGAAAACATACTTTGTGCGGGAATATGGATAAAATACAACCAACATAAGCAAAATATCCGTAAGAAAGATGATAAAAAGCCCGATAATAATGAGGAGGATATTTGATGGCAAAAAGTCCCTATGAGGTTTTGGGAGTTTCGCCAAATGCGTCGAAAGATGAAGTTGCCAAGGCATACCGCAAGCTTGCCAAGAAATATCATCCCGACTTAAACCCCGGAGACGCTGAGGCGGCTAAAAAAATGAGCGAGATAAACGCCGCTTATGAGGATATAAAAAGCGGCAAGGCTTCAAGCTCATCCTACGGCTCGTCAGGCGGAAGCTCCTCCTACGGCGGCAATCCCTTTGAGGATTTCTTCGGCGGAGGTTACGGTGGCTACGGCAGTTACGGCGGCAGTCAGTACGACAACAGCCGATACAGCGGAACTTACACAAGCGCGGATTACGCACGTCTCAACTCGGCGCGCACCTTTATACAGAACGGCTCCTACGACGATGCGATAAATCTGCTTAACTCGATGGATAAGCGCAACGCCGATTGGTATAATCTCAGCGCGATAGCCAATCATGCGGTGGGAAATTCCATCACGGCACTCAAGCATGCGCGTCAGGCGGTCAGCATGGACCCGAACAATCTCGAATACCGCCGCACGCTCAACGATATTCAGTCGGGCGGGCAGGAATACAGCGGATGGCAGTCGGCACACGGCGTACCGCTCAACAACATGAGCCAGTGTTCGACATTCTGCATGTCTATGATGATATGCTATTGCTTGAGACCGTGCTGCTGCGGAGGATATTATTAAGCATTAATGCTAAGGCATATAATATAATAAAATCATAATGAAAGGATGAATGATTATGAACAAGATCAGGGAAAAATTTGCTCAATTTATGGTAGGCAGATACGGAGTAGACCAGCTTAATTATGCATTAATGGTGCTTTATCTTGTCTGCTTCGTGCTCAGTATGATGTTTAAAGAGACCATCATATTCAGCCTGTTGATGTGGGGGCTTCTTTTCTATTCTTTTTTCCGCATGTTCTCCCGCAATGTTTACAACAGAAGTCAGGAAAACGAGTCGTTTTTGGAAGTGTGGAATAAAATCAAAGGCTTTTTCCAGCTCAATTTTTCCAAGATCCGCGATTTCCGCACGAAGAAATACGTCAAGTGCCCCCACTGCAAAGCTGTGCTGAGACTTCCGCGCCAAAGAGGAAATCACACGGTCAGATGCCCCAAGTGCAACGATAAATTCAACATCAAAATTATCATCGGCTCAAAATCTCATAACTCCGCAGAAAACAAGCGCGTGTAAAAATAAAAAGCATCGGAATTGCCTGAATAAAGGCGATTCCGATGCTTTTTGATTATCTGTCGATTATTTTACAGGAGTCAGCTCCATGTGCTTTTCGACTAAAGCGATTGAAATTATTTTTGTTATGTACTTGAATGTGTTGCTCTCCTTGCGGCTCCATTTGCGCCTGCGCTCGAGCTGATTGAATATGATGTAGCCGTAATGCGAGCCGGAGCGTCCTTCAAGCCGACCGATAACACATGCCCCGATGTTGGAGTTTTTCATGTTATTTTTGACGGACGGCGGCAGATTGTTGCAGCTTGATATGTCGGAGATGCATTTGATGTTTGAGCCGTTGAACACGCGGTCGAAATTTTTATCCACCTCAAATGAAGGCTCGCTGCTTTCCACCTGGAAAAGATAGCGCGCACTGTACCATTTGTTGATGACCTTAAAGTTGCCTTCATCGTAGTCGTTGACCAGCACGG
>JBGUUF010000318.1:0-4001 GCA_045133435.1 Acutalibacteraceae bacterium | reverse complement strand
TTGTCCGACACAGGCGAAGTTTCGGCTGATACCTCTTCGGTTGAAGCTGTTGTTTCCTGTGTTGGTTTTTCCGCTTCATCCGATGTTGATACTATCGTTTGAGTTGGTCTGGCAGCTGATGATTCTGCTGCGCTGTCAGCTTGTGTACATGCGGTAAGTGTGCTTGCCGCCATGAGGATTGTTAACATAATTGCGATTGTTTTTTTCATATTGATCGCACTCCTTTCTTAGCAAACAACAATACCACATATTTTTAAAATAGCCAGACCAAATTCACATTTTTTGTCTGAAACCGTGAGAAACTTTTTCCTCGTCTCCAAAGCCTTCGGATTCTTCCTCATGTTCATCATAGATATTACAGCCCATAAGGGAGACAAGTTCCATTGCTCCCTTCAGGCCGCCTTGCCGACATTCGGGACAGTGAGCCATATGAGCCGTCATCTCGATATTATCCTCTGTCATGATCAACTCATTTATTTCTTCTTCCTTCTGCTGTTCCTCGGTCGGTTTGGTTTCTTTTTTCATAACTACATCCTCTGATGGAAGCTTTGGACTTCATCGGTTTCATCATCGTAATCCTCTGAGCCGTACTCGGAGGATTCGCTCTCGGACTCTGACTCATCGAGAGCCTGCTCGTAGGCGTCGAGTACCTTTGTATTGATAGCGTCCCTCGCTTCTCTTGAGATGGGGTGCGCGTAATCGGCATATTTGGTTTCGCCGTTGTTATCCTCATAAGAGTAAGAGGGCATCGAAACAAACAAGCCCTTCTGAGAATCCATTACGCGCAAACCGTGAATTGCTACAGCGCCGCCGACCGTCACGCTTGCGAAAGCGCGGAGATTGGTGTTGTTATCAACAAGCCTGTCGATCTTGGCGTTGATCCTCGGAAGTGTGTTTTTCTTTTCTGTATGCTTATTGCCGTTATAGTTGTTTGTTTTAGCCATCGTAAAAGTCCTTTCTTAAAAACTGATAATTCTGAAACCGGTATCGTCGGCAACCTCTTGGTCGCCGATTTCTTCGGGTTCAGCATACTTCTGCATATATTTCTCCGCTTCTTCATCTGTAAGCGAACGGAACTCTTCTCCCGCGTCGCCGCAGACAAAGAACGGACCGGCGATAATGCCGCCGTAATCAAGATGTCGGTTGCCCTTCATACCAATGAGCTTTGATTCTTCGTTGCCGATGATCACTGTACCGTCATCATTAAAGATGGGTTCAATCAAACCTCCGACAGCGTTCTGCATAGCTCCGAGATCTGTTCCGATGTGGATATCAATAGGCGTATTGTTCGGAGTAACGTATACTACCCTCATACCATCCTGTTCCTGTGCTTTGGAATCATCAAAGTCGATTTTCTCAAAACCAACATCCTGAACGAAATAGGAGCCGTTAGGCATCACCAGATCCTCATTCTCATTACACACCTGAACGACATCGGAGACTGAAAGGCTGTGTCCCTGAAATGTGAGCGGTCTGTTGTCGTTAAACAAACGGTACACATCTTCGAGATTTTCAGCCTCAACATCCCCGTAATAAACATTCTTATACAAGGAAGGATCCACGCCGTCTTTGGGGATCCCAAAGAACTTTTTGCCGTAAGTCCTGCCGCTTGTTTCCATCTGAAAGATTTTTATTCTCATCTTCTGGAAGCTCCTGCCTGCTGCGCCGCCCACTTCATCGTCAGATAAACGAGCGCCTCGCGCTGCTCCTGCTCGGTGAGTCCGTCAAGCGCGTCCTGAAGCGTGATTACACCTTCCTCTGACTGTTCGGGTTCGTTCAGGACAGGCTCTGTAGGAACTTCTTCGCAGCCGTCACAGAGAAATTCTCTCTGAAGCAGGATAGAGCCGTCAGGCTGTTCGGTGTAACTGATAAGGTCGCCTTTCTTCCAGCCGAGTTTCATTCGAATGGGATAAGGAATTGTAGTTCTTCCTTCTTTTCCTAAAAACTTGATCAATGTCATTATCTCGCACCTCTTTCATTCATCATCTTTCTGCGGCAATCATCGCAAATGCAGTCGCAGCCGCTCTGTTCCATTTCTTCTGCGGTCATTCCCGTGTCCTCGATTGTGATAACGCCTCTCCTAGCGGAGAACGTCACAACGTTGCTTTCGGGGATATTGGCGGTTGACAGAATCTTTCGGGGGATCCCTACAAGAATCGTATCGTTCATTCTTTCATAATCAATGATGTTCATTATACCTTATACTCTCCTTCATAATGGTATCGATATCTTTTATTGCTTCTATAGGTGTAAACAAGTCGATCTGCCAAGTAAAATTCTTCGCTTTCTCGCTCAGATCATAATTGGCTATGAGGAGTTCGGGGAACTCCCTGCCGGGATCATACTTCTGTACCATGCTGTGAACGCGCTTAAAATCATAAAAATAATACCCCTCATAAAGTTTTCTTATCTCAGGACAATCATTATATGACAACAGCCACTTGCCTTTCACGTTCACAAGCACGTCGTGCAATCTCTGATGGTTTTCTTTCGCAAAACCGCCTTTATACACATACTCACTGTCATAGTAAGGCGGATCGCAGTAGAAGAACGAATCTTCTCTGTCATAGTGCTTGATCAAGGTTTCAAAATCCTGATTCTCTACGACAGCGTTATTCATCCTAACGGCGAGCTGTTCAATACCATCATACAGCTTCGTGATATCAAACGGTTGACTGGCAAAGCTCTTGCAGGAGCTTGCATAGCTGTGACGAATAAGCTTGAGGAAGGTAGCTGCCCTGTGCAAATCACAGTCGTTCTCTATCTTCTTTTGGATTTCAAGCACTGCTTTGGCTACATCGATATCATAAAGAACCTCGGTAAGTCTCAGTTCTTCCTCAAAATACGGATTATGAAAATCCTCCGTATCGATTCGGTGTTTCCATTCTTCGAAAAAATCTCTTGCATTCAAATGGCAAAAGCCAAGTTCGATTTTGAAAGCGTTTGGACGAAAAATCATTACTCTGAACAGATTCGTCAGATTATGATTATAGTCGTTGTAAACTTCAAACTTGTCCTTCTGACGTTTACCGAGAAGCACGGCGCATGAACCGCCGAAGGGTTCAATGTATCTGTCGTGCCTGTCGGGGAACATGGCGTACAAAATATGAAGTATCGGACTCTTGTTTCCCACCCAGGTAACCGGGCTTTTGATGTTATCACCTTCCGTTCCGACATCAACCGCCCCTAAACGCAAAAATCAGTATCAACCATAACGTTTAGAAACGATTGATACTGATGTTATTTCTTATTTATTCCGTATTCCTTTCAAAAGGAATGACGGTGCTGTGGTGTCTGACGCGGGAAGGAATCTTTGTTGTTTTGAGTTCTTCAACCTCGCGTCTGATCTTTTCGTCCGAAAGTTTCTTCTCCCTGTCGGACTTTTCGAGTTCCTTGACTCTGTCGCTGAGCTCCTTATACTTTTCCTCTGCCCTCTCTCTGGCTTTGGTATATGCCTTTCTCTCTGTTTCCCTGAAACTTTCGATTCTACGGGAAATCTTTGAATATCCGTAAAGGATGGCACAGCTGAAAAGAACAAGAATAACTCCGATAATAATTCCTAAGAATACAGCTGTTGTTTCGTTCATTTCTGATTCCTTTCTTCAACTTCTTTTATGACTCTGCCGATCGCGGTAATAACGGGGACGGATACAGCGTTTCCAGCCATTTTGTATAACTGATTATCCGATATACCTGCGGCGAGAACCTTATCAAATTGTTCATCGTTAAATCCCTGCAGCCGCCAACACTCTCTCGGAGTGAGTCTGCGGATCCTTCCCACATGTATATCTCCGACTTTATCGACGATCAAAACAGCAAACGGCGCGTTTTCATCTATCTCTTCTATGAAAATCCCTGACCGTTCTGCTTTCCGTCTGCCGACTCCGGCGTTATACCTTGCGGTAATGCATCTGGCGATCTCCGTCAGCCTTGGATCTGTGTTCAGATCGACAAAGTAATATGCTTGAGTCGAACTCGTTGTCAGCGTGTGGGCAACTTTA
>JBGUUF010000317.1:0-2127 GCA_045133435.1 Acutalibacteraceae bacterium | reverse complement strand
CCGTAGATAAACTTCTTATTCTCCTTGGCAAGCTGCGAGGGAATGCTGTTCCATACCATGCGGATTTTCGGAACGATATCCGACGGAGCATGTTTAGAAAAATCCTGCTCGTATGCTTCGAGGATTCGCTTTTGCACTTCGCGCACCTCATTAAAATCCTTGCTGTGCGAGAAACGCAAAACAGCTTCTGGCATACCGCCGATAAAATAGTATTGTTTCAGCAGATAGATAAATTGTTCGGAAAAAGAGTTTATTAAAGCGTAGTCGCCACTGTTGAGCAGCTTGTAAAATTTCTCATAACCGATTCCCAATAAGAACTCATCGAACGACAGCGGATAGAGCTTCAAAAATTCCACCTTTCCAACGGGAAAAGAGGTTCCTTCATGCAATGCGATTCCTAAAAGCGAACTGGCACAGATTACATGGTACTGCGGCGCATTTTCATAAAAGTATTTCAGGCTGCTCAACGCAGCAGGAACCTCCTGCACTTCATCAAAGATAATCAGCGTATCGTCGGGCGTGATGTTAGTGTCGGAATATATTTCCAGTCCCATAATGATTCTTTCAATGTTCAGGTCAGAAGAGAATAAATCCTTCATCTGTTTGTTGGAGTCGAAGTTGATGTAAACAGTTTTTTCGTAGCACTCCTTGCCGAATTCCTTCATCAGCCATGTTTTTCCAACCTGACGAGCGCCTTCAATAATCAGCGGCTTGCGGTAATAGCTTTCCTTCCAATTTTTCAGTTTCTCGATTGCAGAACGATACATTACATTACACCTTTTTATGATTTTCTATTATTAGTATAACACCGAATTACAAAAAATGCAACGAAAATATGCTGTTCTAGTACAAAAAATTCAACGAATATCTTTCACGGATCACAAAAAATACAACGAAAAACAGGTTCGGCGCAACAGAAAATGCAACGAACCTGTTTTATACCCTTCTCAAATACTCACGCTTATTCAAAAATCCTTCGTCAATATGTACTAACCAAGCCCTTGTCTTTCAGCAAACCTGCCTATATTTACGCAGAAATTCAGCCACGGTATCAATGTTATCTGTGACGGGTCGCCTTCGCGGATACGCAGGGTGCGCCTGATTTCCTTTGGGATAACCACTCTGCCCAAGTCGTCGATGCGTCTGACAATGCCTGTAGCTTTCATATCCAAATCTCCTCAAAGAATAAATTAGCAAAATGTTTGCACGAATATTGTTTGAAATAGAAATATTTTTATGCGTAAATAATCCTCAGGGATAAATTGGAAGCGGCAAAATCACAAAACCCAACACAGCCCGTTTCTCGCGATTTGTAGGTCGAGCAGATTTTGCACATATTTGCAAATAGAATAAAAGGATGATTGATTATGAAAATAGAAACAGAGATTATTAATGTATTGAATCAACCGGATTATGAAATAAACATAATAAAAAACGAACTTTCATCTGTATGGAAAAGAAGACGTGGTGAAAACAGAAAACTTGTCGATTGTGTGATAAGACTGTTAAATTACTATTTTGATTATAATAAATAGTAAAGGCAATACCGCATAATTCAGGTGTGCGGTATTGCCTTAATAAATTCATCAGTTAAAGATATATACCCCGGTTCAGCAAGTTATTATATTTCCACAAATGAATTGGGTAACAAGTTCTGTGATTTGATGTTGTCATAGTTCTAATAATAAGTTTGAACCGTAAATCCCTGCGTTGTTGTTCTTCGCCAAACTGCAATTACGCTGAATAATAACACTTAACAGCTAAAACTAACAAGGCTGAGAGCACATTGCAGCTCTCAGTCTTTTTATGTTATTTGGTTTTCTTAAACACCATAATGTACTCGTGCTTGAAAATAAAAAAGTCGCTTGCAAGTGCGCGGTAACGCCAGATTGCCTTTTGATTTGACTTTCCTTTTGTTTCTTCAAAGTTTTTTACGAGGATTGCTTTAAGCTTAAAACTCCGCTGCATAAAGAGATTCATACAATAGAAGCCCAGCGGAACGATTTCGCTGTTGGCGTATTTATCACCTATTACAATCGCGCAGTATCTGTTTTTTTCAAGATAAGGAGAGGTGTTATCAATAACCTGTCCCATTGAGTTGAGAAATTCATCGAGCGAGCCTGTGTT
>JBGUUF010000316.1:0-5513 GCA_045133435.1 Acutalibacteraceae bacterium | reverse complement strand
CATTCCGAGCGAACATTGTGCTTTGCAGCCTGCATTTTACGGCGAGATCACCAAAACCGTTGAAAATTGGATGAATGAATATAAAATTGAACCTTATGACGAGGAAACACACCGCGGTATCTTGCGCCATCTGTTCATTCGTGACGGACGTGTCAGCGAAGAGGTCATGGTTTGTCTTGTGGCAAATACGGATAAGCTCCCTCACGCGGAAAAACTCGTGAAAGCCCTGCTCAAAACCAATCCCAATATCGCAAGCATCATTTTGAACGTCAACAAAAAACCGGGCAATGAGATTCTCGGTAAGACCTGCATCACGCTCCACGGCAAAGACGGCATCACCGATACGCTTTGCGGACTTTCCTTTGATATTTCCCCGCTCTCCTTCTATCAAGTAAACCACGACGGTGCGGAGATTCTTTATAAGACTGCCGCCGATTTCGCTGAGCTTTCCGAACATGACGTCCTCCTTGACCTTTACTGCGGTGTCGGCACGATCGGTCTTTCCATGGCAAATAAGGCAGGCAAGCTCATCGGTGTCGAGGTTATCCCCGCGGCTGTGGAAAACGCAAAGAAAAACGCGCTGAAAAACGGCGTATCCAACGCAGAATTTATCTGTGCCGACGCAGGTAAGGCCGCAGAAAAGCTCGCCCAAGAGGGTATCCGTCCCGACGTTGTCGTGATTGACCCGCCGCGCAAGGGTTGCGGCGAGGAAGTCATCTCCGCGATGCAGAAAATGTCGCCCCGCCGTATCGTGATGGTTTCCTGCAATAGCGCTACCGCCGCACGCGACTGTGCAAGACTTGCCGAAATCGGATACACGCCGACGAAGATGAGGGCGGTCGATATGTTCCCGAGGACAGGGCACGTCGAGACGGTATGTTTATTGTCCAAACTTAATACCAGGCAACATATCGAGGTAGATATCCACATGGACGAGCTTGATCTCACCGATGCGGAGAAGAAAGCAACCTACGGGGAAATCAAGGACTATGTGCTGGAGCATACCGGACTCAAGGTCAGCAGCTTGTATATCGCTCAAGTTAAGCAGAAATGCGGTATCATCGAGCGAGAAAATTACAACAAACCGAAGTCCGAGGATGCAAGACAGCCCCAGTGCCCACCCGATAAGGAAAAAGCAATCAAGGAGGCGCTTCTGCATTTCGGCATGATCTAAGGAGGTCAAAATGAAGCGTTTACTTTCTTGCGAGTTCAATATGGATACTGCGTGTGTGGAACTGAAATTCTCGGACGGCAGTATGATTGCCATTGACACCATCGCCGTGGAGAACGAGGTTGCGGACAATATGTATCAGCGTTCAGAGCTTGACTATCTTATCTACAATGCGCCGCTTGAATATGCCGACCTTATTCTAAACGGCGATCCCGAAGTGTATTTGAAAGCTGTAACGGAGTATAAGCATTTGGATTGATTGAATTGTAACTTTTTTTGCACATAAGCTCTCAAACGATTGACTTTTTAACAGAAAAGGTGTATAATATTTGGCGAATAAAAATGAAAGAGGTGAAAAGATGATTAACTTTTCTTGCAAATAAAATCGGAATATGCGGTAATGTCATTCTTGGCATTGTTGCGCCCATTGCAAGAAAGTTATAAGTCTCTTTATCTCTATATAGTGCTTTTGTCACCTTTTCCGGTGGTGTAATTATGCTATGATGAGCTGCAAGAATGAACTTTCTTGCGGCTCTTATTTTTTGTAAAAGGAAGTGATAACTGTGATGGATTCCACAGAATTGGTCGTTACACATGATTTTCTCCGTATGATGTCGGTGTAGTCCGGTGGGACTCATACGGAGTAAAATGTCACCGTGACAACCGACTTTATATCTACTATGACATACAAAGGAGGATTTATTATAATGTCAAAGGAGGATTTATTATAATGTCAATGATTAAAATGGAAAACCTTACTTTTTCCTACCCGACCAGCTACGATAATATCTTTGAAAATGTGAATTTTCAGATCGACACGGATTGGAAACTTGGTTTTGTGGGAAGAAACGGCAGAGGGAAAACAACGCTGCTCAACCTCTTGCTCGGAAAATATGAATACAGTGGAAAAATCATCAGTTCTGTTCAGTTTGATTATTTTCCCTACCCTGTGACAGACAAAAGTCAGCTCACAGAAACGATTTTGCAGGATGTCTGCCCTGCCGCCGAAGAATGGGAGATTATGAGAGAGCTTTCCTATCTTGATGTAGACATGGAAGTGCTTTGGAGACCTTTTGAAACGCTCTCCAATGGCGAGCAAACAAAGGTTTTGCTTGCTGCTCTTTTTCTCAACGAGGGGCATTTTCTGTTGATCGACGAGCCGACCAATCACTTGGATGTGAAAGCAAGAGAAATGGTGGCGGCATATCTGAAAAAGAAAAAGGGCTTCATTTTGGTGTCCCACGACCGTCATTTTCTGGACGGCTGTGTTGATCACATTCTGTCTCTGAACAGGGCAAGTATCGAAGTCCAAAGCGGGAACTTCTCGTCCTGGATGGCAAATTTTGAGCGACAGCAGGAATTTGAACTGGCACAGAATGAACGCTTGCAGAAAGACATCGGCAGATTACAGCAGGCGGCAAAGCGCTCCGAAGTGTGGTCAGATCGAGTAGAAGCATCCAAGATTGGTGCGGCTGATAAAGGATATGTCGGTCATAAGGCTGCAAAAATGATGAAGCGCTCCAAGTCGATAGAAGCAAGACAGCAGAAAGCCATCGAGCAAAAATCGGGGCTTCTGAAAAACATCGAAACTGCTGAAAAGTTGAAGCTCTTTCCGTTATCGTATTACGCAGATACACTCGTTTCATTTTCGGATGTTGCAGTCAGTTACGATGGAAATGAAGTGTGCAGTCCCGTGTCATTTACTGTTCAGCAGGGCGATAGAGTTGTGCTTGACGGAAAAAACGGCAGCGGAAAAAGCAGCCTGCTGAAACTGTTGGTCGGAGAACCAATCGAGCATACTGGCACGATAAAGGTCGGTTCCGGGCTTGTGATTTCCTATGTTTCGCAGGATACTTCTCACCTGAGTGGAACTCTGTCTGACTTTGCTGACAGAAACGGCATTGATGAAAGCCTGTTTAAGTCCATCCTGCGAAAGCTGGATTTTGAGAGAACACAGTTCGAGAAAGAAATACAGGACTTTTCCGGCGGGCAAAAGAAAAAAGTTTTGATTGCCAAAAGCCTTTGCGAGCAGGCGCATTTGTATGTGTGGGATGAGCCGCTTAACTTTATTGATGTATATTCCCGTATGCAGATCGAACAGCTCATCAACGAATTTTCTCCTACCATGGTTCTTGTGGAGCATGACCGCACCTTCAGAGATGCTGTTGCAACAAAGACAGTGAGAATATAAACGCTTCACAATTCCCAGTTTCTCATAGATAATAAATTGAATACCGTCTTACATAGCAGTCATGCACTTAACCGTGTGTGGCTGCTTTATTTTTTACCAGGAAAGGAGACATTCTATGGCTGAAAAGCAAACCAACAAGGAAAGACTCAAAGACATCACCGACAGCATTGAGAAAGGGATACAGGAGCTGTTCCAATCGGACAAATACGCTCAGTATCTGCGCACAATGAGCCGGTTCCACAAGTACAGCGTCAATAACACCATGCTCATCTATATGCAGAAGCCAGACGCCACTTTGGTGGCTGGCTTCAACAAATGGCGTGACCAGTTTGAGCGTAACGTCATGAAGGGCGAAAAAGGTATCAAGATCATCGCACCCACGCCCTTCAAAAAGAAGATCGAGCAGGAAAAGCTGGACCCCGACACCAAGCTGCCCATGCTGGACGCAGACGGCAAGGTAATCACCGAAGAAAAAGAAATCAAGATTCCCATGTTCAAGCCGGTTACGGTCTTTGATGTGTCACAGACTGACGGTAAGCCTTTGCCGCAGCTGGCATCTGACCTGACTGGCAACGTCCAGAACTATGAAGTCTTTATGGAAGCTCTGCGGAGATCTTCGCCGGTTCCCATCGATTTCCTGCCTCTTACCGATGGTTCAGACGGTTTCTTCTCTCTGGACAGCCAGAGTATTACCATCCGTGAAGGCATGAGCGAGGTTCAGACGGTCTCTGCAGTTGTCCATGAGATCGCTCACTCCAAGCTGCATAATACAAAAACCTTTGAGGTACTGGATACCAGCTATACCTTTGAGGAAGCAGAACTGTTCGGAAAGCCTGCGCTTTTCCTGGATGCGCGAGTTGACAGCAACGCAGTTCCTGATGGCCTGTATCGCTATGAATTGAGAGGAACCGCTGATGACGGCATTGCCGCTGCGGTCGGTACCTCTGTGGAAACAGGCTTCATGGGAACGATCATCACAACTGCTCCCATTGAGCTGACCAGCGGATTCGCCTCCCTTGACGACAGCTTCGTGAACTTCGGCGGTAACAAGACCATTAAGGCATTCTATGAGGAAATCCATCCTGAAGCTGTCCAGAAAAGCCGCAACACCGAAGAGGTTGAGGCCGAAAGTATCTCCTATGCCGTATGCGCCTATTATGGCATTGCTACCGGCGAGAACAGTTTCGGCTACATTGCCAACTGGTCCAAGGGAAAGGAACTGAAGGAGCTTCGGGAAAGCCTTGAAACCATCAATAAAACCTCTTCTGAGCTGATTACGGATATCGACAGACATTATGCCGAGATCATGAAGGAGCGCGAAGCCGAACTGGCTGTTGCTGCGCCCGTCGCGGATGAGGCGCTTTACCTTCTGGACGGAAAGCAGTATCTGCATGTCCAGATGAGTGAAGCAGGAACCTGGGATTTCTCCATCTATGATAGGGAATCCTTGAAGCTGCAGGACGGAGGTTTTCTTGACAGTCCCGAAATGCCTATCAATCAGGCCAAAGATGTAATCCTCACTGAGATGGGTATGAGCGGATCGAGCGTAAAAATGCTATCTGCGGAGCAGATGCAGGATACCCTGGATTCCATTTCTGCGGTAGCGCAGGCAGAAGCAGAGCGGATCTTCGCTGCCCATAACAACGCTGATGCCGCCATTGAGCCGCCTGTACAGGAGGCTCCTCCGATGCAGGCTCCCGACAATGGGTATGTGCCTGACCCGTCTATGTCCATCGAGGCCATGAACGCTTACGGCTATACGGATGCGGATATGCTTCCTTTGTCCAAGGAGCGAGCCCTGGAACTGTTCGAGCGTGATGTTCCCATCTATATGCTCTATGACGATAACAGCGAAGCAATGGCCTTTGAAGCTGAGGATATTCAGCTGTTCTCTGGCTGCTTTGGTGTCAGTCGTGAGGATTGGGAGGCTGTCAAGAATGAGATCCCGCCCATGGATGTGGACCTGATTCGGCAGAAGCGTGAGCAGGCATTTCTGGACAGCACCGGAGATACATTTGCCATCTATCAGCTGAAGCGTGATGATGCAACCACCAATCTTCGTTTCATGAATTCAGAATGGCTGCACAGCAAGGGGCTGGAACCGCAGCATGACAACTACGATTTGGTCTACACCGGTGCGCTGAACCCCGC
>JBGUUF010000315.1:0-5444 GCA_045133435.1 Acutalibacteraceae bacterium | reverse complement strand
TACGACACCGAAAAATATTCCGTAACGGAAATTGAGAGGATCGCACGCATCGGCTTCGACATGGCTATGAAGCGCAACAAGAAGCTCTGCTCGGTCGATAAGGCAAACGTGCTTGAAAGCAGCCGTCTGTGGCGCGAGACTGTCACAAAGATGTCCGCTGAGTATCCCGAAGTCGAGCTTAGCTTTATGTATGTTGACAACTGCGCAATGCAGCTCGTCCGCAACCCATCTCAGTTTGACGTTATCCTCACATCAAACATTTTCGGCGATATTCTTTCTGACGAAGCCAGCATGATCTCCGGCTCTATCGGTATGCTCGCCTCTGCATCGCTCGGCGCAAGCGGTTCCGGTCTTTATGAGCCTATTCACGGTTCCGCTCCCGACATCGCGGGTCAGAACATCGCCAACCCCCTCGCAACTATTCTGTCGGTTGCAATGATGCTCAAGTATTCCCTCGCACAGCCCGAGGCGTCCGACCTCATCGAGAAGGCTGTTGCCGATGTACTTACCGAGGCACGCACTCCCGACATCTATGTTGAGGGCTTTAAGAAGGTCACATGCTCCGAGATGGGCGACCTTGTATGCGCTAAGATCAAGGCATAATTTTAAAATTATCCATCAAAGCATAAATCAAAAATTTCCGCAAAGACTAAACCCGACTGAATTTTTAAAGGTGGTCGCAATATGGTTTTATCGCGCGGAATCATAAGGTTATCCCGACATCAGGCAGAGGGCAGGCGCAGTGAATTCGCCCCCCTCTGCCTGAAATATATTATGTGTATAATTGCGGCGGCAACGGCATTTGCGGCGTGGCTAAAAAATTACAACACAGCTTACGGCTATGCACTGATCGCGGCGGCGGCGGTAATATTTATGTTGTTGATACATCTGCGCACTCTGCTGAATTACCGCATTTACCGCATGTCAGCAAGCTATCTGAAACGCTCTGATGAAGTCTCCCACACCGAGCCGACAGGTGTGCAGCTTTTCGGCTTTGGAATCACACTGTTGTCGGTAAAAGCCATGGTAATTATGATACTGCTCTCCCCTGCCGCACTGTGCTTAAAATTCGCACTGCATTCATTTTCGCTCAGCGGTGAGCGCGGACAATTTATGCTCATGCTGGGCGCGTCGTTTTTTCTGCTGTTGAGCGGGATCATATTCTCGGCGATAATCCCAGCCCGCTTTGACTGCGCGGAATATCTCTTTTTCAGCGGTCAATGCGGGTCGGCATTTTCCGCGCTGGAAAATTCTTGGATGATCACCCGCAGATGCTGCGGCGACCGTTTAATGCTGAACTTTCGACTGATTTTCTGCGGTTTTATACTATCATCACTCAGCCGATGTAATTTATCGGCAAGGCTGATAAAAAATCTTGACAAACGCTCGCGCGGTGATTTATACTTTGAAATAGACAGCCGCGCGGAGGTCAATTCCGAATACGCGGCACAATTGCATTGATGATTTTTTAGAGGGTGTTACAGAATGGCGCAGGTCAGAATTGCGGGAATCGTCCCCGAATCGGTGGTAGACGGACCGGGATTTCGCTATACAATATTCACACAGGGCTGTCGGCATAACTGCAAAGGCTGCCACAACCCTCAGACCCACGACTTCGATGGCGGTTACACGGCGGATACAGATGAGCTGTTCGCCGAAATGATGAGCGACCCGCTTATCAAGGGCATAACCTTTTCGGGCGGAGATCCGTTTGAACAGCCTGCACCGCTTGCTCAGCTTGCGGCAAAGGCTCACTCGGTCGGCAAGGATATAATCACCTACACAGGCTATACCTACGAGCAATTGCTGGAAAAATCGGCGGAAGATCCCGCGATAATGGACTTGCTCAGAGAAACCGACGTGCTCATCGACGGACCGTTTATTCTGGAACAGCGCAACTTAGAGCTGAAATTCAGAGGCTCGGAAAATCAGCGGGTAATTGATGTAAAAAAATCGCTGGAATCGGGCAAAGTCATTACATTTGAATTTGAATGAATAAAAAAACGCGCTTCTGCAAATTATATTATCGCAATAATAATTTGACAGGAGCGCGTTTTTATGATAAATCAAGACACTATAAACTTGCTGAAAGAATGCAATGCCGGCATAAAAATGGGCGTAAGCTCGATCGACGACGTGATTGCATCGGTCAAAAACAGCGAATTGAAGCACACACTTGAACACAGCCGACACGAACACGGCGTTTTGGGCGACGAGACTCACCGACTTCTGCTTAAATACGGCGGTGAGACTAAAGACCCCCACCCTATCGCAAAGGGCATGTCGTGGATAAAGACTAATGTTAAAATGCAGATGGAGCCTACCGACAAGACTATCGCCAACATCATGACCGACGGCTGCAATATGGGGATCAAATCGCTCAACAGCTATCTCAATCAGTACAAAAATGCCGACGGGACCGTGCGAAACATCGCCGAACGTCTCATCGACATAGAACAGCACATGGCAGTCAACATGAAGCCATACCTTTAATTAATAATTCACAATGCATAATTCATAATTATGATTTGGTTCAATTATGAATTATGCATTATACATTTATTATCTGAATTCAGAAAAACATAATTATAGATTAACATAATATTCACATTATCCCCTTGACAACTGCGGCGGGAAGTGGTAAATTATAACTATCAATTAGCACTCGACCAACGAGAGTGCTAATTGATAAAATCAGAGGTGACAGTTTGAAAAAAGAAATTTTTTTCGTACAGTCAAAACTCGATAAGGATGGTTATGATTAAATGGAGCCACGAGCAAGAAAACTCAAAATACTGGCTTCGATAATCGAAAGTTACGTTCAGACGGGCGAGCCTATCGCCAGTAAGGCCCTTGCGGCGGTGCTGGAAAACTCGGTTTCGTCGGCCACTATCCGCAACGATATGGCGGAGCTGGTGGCAAGCGGGTATCTGGAACAGCCGCACACCTCATCGGGACGCATTCCCTCTCAGCGCGGTTATCGGCTTTATGTCGATCACTTGATGATGGGGAATCACGAGCTTCCGCTGGAGCTTCAGGGCGAGATCGACCGAAGGCTCTCGGAATTCAGCTATGACCCGAACAAATTCCTTGAGGTCACTGCCTCGCTGATCGCTGAGCAGACAGGTCTGCTCGCGGTAGTAACCAATCCGATCGACCAGCATCCCAAGGTTACCAATGTCGAGCTGATGTTAGTCGGCGGACGTTCGGTAATGCTGCTGATAATGATTTCCCCCACCATACTCAAAACGCGTATTTGCAGGCTGAGCGTTGACGTATCACCCGATATGCTCGAAGGCTTCCGCGCTGTATTGAGAGACAGACTGCTTGATGTATCCGCGTCGGCTGTTGATGATGAATTCATCATGGAGACGGCGGTACGGCTTGGCGATTTGTGGGGAACGATGCAGCCTTTGTTTGAGGCAGCTAAAGAATGCGTGAGGGAATCAGAAGAAATGCAGGTCATCATGGAGGGGCAGTCGAGCATGCTGGCGCGGGGTGTATTCGCCGAGTGGCAGCTGGCGGGCATCATGGATTTCATGGAGAAGCGCGGCGCGATTGCCGACTTGCTGGGTGAAGGCAACGGCTTTGCTAACAGCGGCAGAACCTGCATACTGATCGGCAACGAATCCCACCGCCCCGAGCTTGAGGGAACGGGCATGATTACCGAACGGTATTACGGCGGCGGTCAGACAGCGGGATGGATCGGCGTTGTGGGTCCCACAAGGATGAATTACGCCAGACTTATTCCCTACATCGACTATTTCGCGGACGCGGTCGGCAACATGCTGCGGAATATTATAGGCTGAGCCGACAGTCATTTCAAAATCGTAAAAAATATATCATGGAAAGGGGCTGCTTAATTTTGTTTAACGGCAAGAAAAAGGCAGACGAAAATGCGGCAGAGGAAGTAAAGAAAACTGCTGAAACCGCACAGGTCGAGGAATCGGCTAACGAGGAGGCAGTTGAAGGCGCTTCGGCTGAGCAGGAAGCAGAGGCTACAGACGTTTCCGCTTTGCAGAAGGCTCTGAAAGACGCACAGGACGAAGTCGAGAAAACCAAGGCAGAGCTTGCCAAGGTGACTGACCTCAGACTCAGACTGGCGGCTGAATACGACAATTTCAGAAAGCGTTCACAGCGCGAGAAGGAAGCTCTTTACGCAGATGTCACAGCGTCGAGCGTTGCATCTCTTCTCCCCATCATCGACAACGTGGAACGCGCACTCGCAGCAGAGAATGCATCTGCAGAGGATATGCGAAAGGGTGTTGAAATGATAAACACTCAGGCAGTGCAGGCGCTCGAAAAGCTCGGTGTATCGGCATTCGGCGCAGTCGGAGAGGAATTTGACCCGAACATACATCACTGCGTAGGCACGACAGACGCCGAGGGCATTGAATCGGGCGCGATCGCAGTAGTTCTGCAAAAGGGCTACAAGATGGGCGACAAGGTCATTCGCCCCGCAATGGTACAGACCGCTAACTAAACAATTAACGGAGCGATCCGTTTAATTTAAAATAAAAATTCAAATCAACAAACCAACATACTGCGGATAAAAATGCTATTTTTATAAAAATTATTAAACACCATCCGCAATGTAATTATAGGAGGAACTTTATTATGGCTAAGACAATCGGTATCGACCTCGGTACAACAAACTCATGTGTAGCAGTTATTGAAGGCGGCGAGGCTGTCGTCATCCCCAACAGCGAAGGCGCAAGAACAACTCCTTCCGTTGTAGGCTTCAGCAAGACCGGCGAGAGAATGGTCGGTACAGTCGCAAAGCGTCAGGCTATCACAAACCCCGACAGAACTATCTCTTCCATCAAAAGAGAAATGGGCACAAGCCACACAGTTGCTATCGACGATAAGAAATACACACCTCAGGAAATTTCCGCTATGATCCTTCAGAAGCTCAAGGCTGATGCAGAAGCATACCTCGGCGAGAAGGTAACAAGCGCAGTTATCACCGTCCCTGCATACTTCACAGACGCACAGCGTCAAGCAACAAAGGACGCAGGCAAGATCGCAGGTCTTGACGTTAAGAGAATCATCAACGAGCCGACTGCTGCTGCTCTTTCCTACGGCATTGACAAGGAAACAGACCAGAAGGTCATGGTTTACGACCTCGGCGGCGGTACATTCGACGTTTCCATCATCGAAATGGGCGACGGTGTTCAGGAAGTTCTCGCAACAGCAGGTAACAACCGTCTCGGCGGCGACGACTTTGACTCAAGAATCATCAACTGGATCTGCGAAGAATTCCGCAGAAGCGACGGAATCGACCTTTCCAACGATAAGATGGCTATGCAGAGACTCAAGGAAGCCGCAGAAAAGGCTAAAATCGAGCTTTCCGGCGTGACAACATCTCAGATTAACCTCCCCTTCATCACATCCGACTCCAACGGTCCTAAGCATCTCGACCTCACACTTACAACAGCTAAGTT
>JBGUUF010000314.1:0-3969 GCA_045133435.1 Acutalibacteraceae bacterium | reverse complement strand
ATAAGCTCATTGCCCGACTCGATAAGAATGTATGTGTTGAAGATCTCGCCCACGATTTTGTATTCGGGCAGGATGAAGCTGTCCTGCGGCACATTTTTTTCAACTTCCGCAATTTTTTCCTCAATCGGCGGTGCAGTCTCGACAGGAATTTCCTCAGTGGGAATTTCCTGCGGAACATCTTCCTCAATCGGAACAAATTCCTCTCGCGGCGGTTCATTATAAGGAACAGACGCCACTTCGGGAGCCGCCTTGGCAGTTACATCGCGCTTGACCTCAATCGGCTTGCTCGCCACAGGCGGCATTGGACTGCTCGACTGAATCGGCGCGGCAATTCCACTGTCTCTCACGGCAAGCGGCTTTTCCTCATTTACGGAATTCACCTGCGGCTCGGGCTTGCGCTCGACAGGCTTCGGCGCGGGATCAATGCGGCTGTTTATCCGCTCGATACGCGCGGCTTCATTCAAATCTATCTGTACGCCGCTGTACTCATGCATATTGGGCGCGGTGCTGACCTTTCGTGCGGCGGGCAATTCCACGTCGCGCGGAGTGTCGTGCTCGGCGAGCGATGATTTTACCGAGAAATACACAGCCTCGTAAATCGGGCGTTCGTTAGTGAAGCGCACCTCCAGCTTGGCGGGGTGGACATTGACATCCACCGCCGAGCAGTCGAGACTTATACCCAACACGCAGGACGGGAATTTTCCCACCATAACTGCGCCCTTGCAGGCTTCCTCGAGAGCCGTCTGCATTGTGCGGCTGCGGACATATCGACCGTTGATGAAGAATATCTGCATGGCGCGGTTTGGACGGGCATTGACCGGCTTTGAGATATAGCCCTTGACCTGAACGCCGTTGTATTCGTATTTGACGGGAATCAATCCCGAAGTGAACTCGCGCCCGAAAACCGCGTGAATCGCTGACTTCAGCTTGCCGTCACCCGGGGTGAGCAATGCCTCCTTGCCCTCGCGGATGAAGCGGAAGGAAATTTCGGGGTGGGAGAGCGCAACTCTGTCGAGAACCGAGGCAATTGCGTTGCCCTCTGCCTTGTCGGATTTGAGGAATTTGCGGCGCGCAGGTGTGTTAAAAAACATATCCCGCACGATGATAGTTGTGCCGACTGCACAGCCGATGACCTCGTTGAGCTGTTCCTCGCCGCCCTCGATGACGTAATGCACGCCCTCGTCAGAATCGGCAGTGCGAGTGATCATTTCGAGCTTGGACACGGCGCATATCGACGCCAAAGCCTCGCCGCGAAATCCAAGTGTTGCGATGCTGTCGAGGTCGGTGTCCACGCGGATCTTGCTCGTTGCGTGGCGGAGGAATGCTGTCGGCACGTCCTCAGGAGAAATGCCCTCGCCGTTGTCGGTGATGCGGATGTATGCCGAGCCGCCGTGCTTTATCTCCACGGTTATGACGGTCGCGCCCGCGTCGATGCAGTTTTCCACCAATTCCTTAACAATTGACGACGGACGCTCGACCACCTCGCCCGCCGCTATCAATTCTGCTGTATGTTTATCCAGAAGTCTTACTTTAGCCATGTGTTCATCCCCTCTGTGTGAAAATTATTTATCTGTCCTGCCGACCTAAAAATCATCACCGCAGACGATTTTCCCGACATAATTCGTGTAAACTATGTTATATTGTGTCGCGGTTTTCTTATTTTTCAATCCTTATGCCATCAACCTCAAAGCATTTGAAGCGCGTTCCCTGATGAGTCAGCATGCCCTCCATGCCTTCGCGAACCTGCCTGTAAACCCTGTTCGGCACGGTGCACTTGATAATCGTCCCGTTAATATCGAATTCCAACAGCAGGGTGGTGTGCATGCAGCCATCGGCGTTCATATGCGAGTCCGACTTTTTTCTTCTCAAATAAGCCTTTTCAGTAACTATCGGCGAGTTTTCATTGTCGATAAACCTTTTGATATTCGCAATTATAATGTATACAAAAACGCCCATCATTAAAATAAATAATATTTCCATTAAATTCCCACTCCCTTTTCCATCACATAATTCGTCAGCAATATACCCGCGCGCTCCACCTGCTGTTCTTTCGCGACGGTATAACCACGCTTCTCGAAGAACGGCTTGGCGGTAATCGAAGCGTGCGTCACGATTTTTTCGGCATTGGTCGAAACGGCATACTGCTCCAGCCTGTCGCAAATTGCCGTTGCTATGCCCTTGCGCTGATGATCCGCGTGGACATACAGCCTGTCTAAATAGCCCGAATCGTCCATATCGCCGAAGCCTGCAATTTGACCGCCTATCACCGCGACGAGCGAATAATGCTCACTCAGCGAGGAATCCCACCGCCGCACGTCGATATTCCCGACCCACGCGTCTATCTGTTCGGGCGTGTAATCCCTTGAATTCACGGTGCGGACGGTATTGCAGAATAGGCTTAATATTTCCGGCAGGTCGCGCGATGTGTATTTTCTGATTTCCATATTTTTTATTTACTCGATATTCATAACGGTCCTCGCCTTTTCCACAAGGGCGGTGTGAAGCATGGGGAATGTCAGCTCGTCATCCTCGGGCAGTTCCGAAAAGAAACCGATCATTTCGATCTCCGACTCGGGCAGGTCGCCGAATTCGGTTATCTCCGCGTAGAAAAGCATCGCATATCGGCTCAGCGAATACGGGCATATCGGAGTGATTTCAAACTCCTTTGCGCCTGTTTCTTCAAACAACTCCCTCTTCGCCGTCTCCAGAATAGTCTCATTTTCCTCTCTGTGACCGCCAGGAACTTCCCATTTGCCGCGCTCCTTGTTCTTGCACAGCACCCACTTGCCGCGGTATCTTGACACGATGACCGCCGCAAACGGCAAGGCTTCATCCACCTCGTTCATCTCATAAAATTTTACTTCCATCGTGATTTTCCTCCGTAAATTTATAAATAAAAACTCACTTCACCAATTCCGCCAAATCGCCCAGCATCTGCATTGCCTGCATGGGGGTTAGATTATTTATATCGAGGTTTTTCAGGCGGAATATCGCTTCTGCCTCGCCCGGCGGGGTGAATGAGATCGCGGTCTGCTCCTCATGCACCGTTTTCTTTTTCTGCTCGGGCTGTCCGCTCTCAAGCTGCTTTAGGATCTGCCGCGCACGCTTTACCACATTATCGGGGATTCCCGCCAGCTTGGCGACCTCGATGCCGTAGCTCTGGTCTGCGCCGCCGCTGATTATCCTTCGCAGGAAGGTAATATCCTCTCCGTGCTTCTTGACCGCGACCGAGTAATTCTTCACACCCTTGAGCAGATCTTCCAGCTCGGTCAGCTCGTGATAATGCGTCGCAAACAATGCCTTGGCACCCAATGTCTTCTTGTCCGCGACAAATTCAAGCACCGCGCGGGCTATGCTCATGCCGTCAAAGGTCGATGTGCCGCGCCCGATCTCATCAAGGATCAGCAAGCTGTCAGCCGTGGCATTCTTCAAAATATACGCGACCTCGTTCATCTCCACCATGAATGTGGACTGTCCCGAAGCCAAGTCATCCGACGCACCCACACGGGTAAAAATTCTGTCCACAATACCGATATTGGCACTCTTTGCCGGCACAAAACATCCAATCTGTGCCATCAGAACGATTAAAGCGCTCTGACGCATATACGTAGATTTACCTGCCATGTTCGGTCCGGTAATTACACTGATACAATGACTGCCATTATCCAAATAAGTGTCATTGGCAATAAACAGATCGTTCGTGATCATCTGTTCCACCACAGGATGACGACCATCCTTAATGTCGATCAGTCCCTTTTCATTGAGTTTGGGGCGAACATAATGATTTCTTTCAGAAACCAGCGACAAGGACGCAAACACATCCAGCTTTGCCACTGCTTTTGCTGTTTTCTGAATACGTTTGATATTAGAAGCAATTTCATCCCGAACCTGTGTAAATATTTCATATTCTAATGCAAATAATTTATCTTCTGCACCAAGTATGGTATCTTCTAACTCTTTTAATTCATT
>JBGUUF010000313.1:0-1364 GCA_045133435.1 Acutalibacteraceae bacterium | reverse complement strand
TTACTTCACAGCGTCGAGCAATGCCTGTACCTTGTCGGTCTTTTCCCACGGAACATTTATGTCTGTTCTGCCCATGTGACCGTAAGCCGCTACCTGACGGTAAATCGGGCGGCGCAGGTCGAGGTCGCGGATGATAGCTGCGGGGCGCAGGTCAAATACCTTACGGACAGCCTCGGAGATCACGCTGTCGGCGACCTTACCTGTGCCGAATGTATCAACGAAAATCGAAACAGGATTTGCCACACCGATCGCGTAAGCTATCTGAATCTCGCATTTCTTTGCCAGACCTGCCGCAACTATGTTCTTTGCTATGTAACGCGCCGCATATGCCGCCGAGCGGTCAACCTTTGTCGGGTCCTTGCCCGAAAAAGCTCCGCCGCCGTGACGTGAATATCCGCCATATGTATCAACGATAATTTTTCTGCCGGTCAAACCGGAGTCGCCCTGAGGTCCGCCAACAACGAAGCGACCTGTGGGATTGACGAAAATCTTGAGGTCATCGTCAACCAAATTTGCAGGAAGTGTGGGCATGATAACGTACTTTATCATATCCTCGCGAATCTGCTCAAGAGATGCGCTCTCGGAATGCTGTGTGGACAGAACGACCGTGTTGATTCTCACGGGAGTGCCGTTCTCGTCGTATTCAACAGTGACCTGTGTCTTGCCATCGGGCTGGAGATAGCCAAGTGTGCCGTCCTTGCGCACTGCGGCGAGCTTCTTCGCCATTTTGTGTGCAAGAGAGATAGGCATAGGCATAAGCTCCTCTGTCTCGTCGCAGGCAAAGCCGAACATCATGCCTTGGTCACCTGCGCCTATCATATCAATTTCGCTGTCGCTCAGACCATTCTGCACCTCGTTGGACTTGTTGACACCCATCGCGATGTCGGGCGATTGCTCGTCAATGGATGTGACAACGGCGCATGTCTTGCCGTCAAAGCTGGCTTCTGCGCTGTTGTAGCCTATATCGCAGATGACCTCGCGGGCGATCTTTGCAATATCAACATTGCTGCTGGTGGAAATTTCGCCCATAACTGAAACGTAACCTGTTGTAACTGTTGTCTCGCATGCAACGTGTGCATTCGGATCCTGTGCGAGAATTGCGTCGAGAACTGCGTCGGAGATCTGGTCGCAGACCTTGTCGGGATGTCCTTCAGTAACCGACTCAGATGTAAAAAGATAATTTGCCATTTTTACCGTTCCTTTCTGAATTTAAACAAAAAATTTATATTGATCTATCCGCAATAAAAAATCCCGACATCGCAGGGATGTCGGGGAAATATTTGCCTTAACCCCTCATCTCTCGGCGCATTTGCCGCAGGAATTGGCACCTTACCCAACTAAAAAAATTGGCAGGTTGCCGGACT
>JBGUUF010000312.1:0-21412 GCA_045133435.1 Acutalibacteraceae bacterium | reverse complement strand
ATTAAATTTATATTAAATAAATTTTTTTAACAATATAAACTGCAAAAATCGACAATTTTTTGCCAATTGTATGGTATTATAAGTCACACACAATATGAATAAAGTGTAAAAATCAATAAAGCATGCCAACTTAATTTAATTAGTGCTTTTTTTTTTTGGAAATGCATGCTATAATTTATTTGTTCTGATTATGAATTGGAGGTATATCCTTGGATATTTTTGTTGTTGAAGGCGGTAAACGACTTGAAGGATCAATTACCGTTGGCGGTGCAAAAAATGCCGCAGTGGCAATCATACCTGCCGCTATTCTTTCAGGTGACATTTGCAGAATAGAAAACCTCCCTACCATCAGTGATGTAAGTGTAATATCACAGATTCTCGTTCAGCTTGGTGCAAAGGTCACTCAAATTAGTAATTCCGTTATTGAAATAGACTCCAGAAATGTAACCGGCTTTCAGGTAAGTCAGGAGCTTGCCAAAAACATGCGCGCCTCCTACTACATGCTCGGTGCCTTGCTCGGCAGATTCAATCAGGCCAAGGTGCCAATGCCGGGCGGATGCTATTTCGGAGTACGCCCCATCGACCAGCACCTCAAGGGTTTTGAGGCTCTGGGGGCAAATGTCGGTCTGCGTGACGGCGTGGTTTCGCTCAGCGCTCCCGACGGGCTCAAGGCTAACCATATCTTTATGGACGTGGTCTCGGTGGGCGCTACTATCAATGTCATGCTCGCGTCGGTCAAGGCTGAGGGTCTTACCATTATCGAAAATGTCGCCAAAGAGCCGCACATCGTCGATTTGGCAAACTTCCTCAACTCTATGGGCGCGGACGTTAGAGGTGCAGGCACCGATGTCATCAAGATCCACGGTGTCAAGGAGCTGCACGGCACTACCTATTCCATCATCCCCGACCAGATCGAGGCGGGCACATACATGCTCGCGGCGGCGGCTACGGGCGGCGATGTGACTATCAATAATATCATTCCCAAACATATGGAATGTATTTCCAAAAAGCTGGTGGAAATGGGCGTGAGCGTCTATGAATACGACGATTCTATACGCATCACACGCGACGGCGGCTTGAAGGCCTGCAATGTTATCACGATGCCGCACCCCGGCTTCCCCACCGACATGCAGCCTCAGATGGCGGCAGTTATGTCTCTGGCGAGCGGCACAAGCTCTATCACCGAGGGCGTTTGGGAAAATCGCTTCCAGTATGTCGCCCAGCTTACCAAATTCGGCGCAAAGGCGGAGATCCACGGCAGAGTGGCTACATTTTCCGGTTCGGACCACCTCAGCGGTGCAAGTGTCAAGGCTACCGACCTTCGCGGCGGTGCGGCAATGGTAATTGCGGCATTGGCGGCGCAGGGCGAATCCTCTATCCGCGACATATTCCACATCGAGCGCGGTTATGAACAGCTCATTGACAAACTCGTGGGCGTGGGCGCAAGCATCACCCGCAAGACAGTTCCCGATCCTCCCAAAGAGGACGAAGAAAAATAATTTTGCAGATCAAAAAATCAAAAACCGCCTCTGAATCACTTCGGCAGGCGGTTAAATTTTGACGTAAGGCGAGGACAGGCAATGGCGAGATTTTGCTCTCTTTTCAGCGGCAGCAGCGGCAACAGCGTCGCGATAGGCTGCGGCGGGAAATATATATTGATCGACGCTGGGCGCAGCGCAAAGAAAATTAAAGAACGTCTGGCGCAGGAGGACATCGCGCCCGAGGATGTCTGCGCGATATTCGTCACGCATGAGCATACCGACCACATTTCGGGCGTGCGCGTGCTGGCATCCTCGCTCAAGATTCCCGTGTATGCCACCGAGGGTACGGCGGCATGCATGGAAGCGGGCGGACATGCCAAAAAGGTTGACCTGCGCATAATGCCTTCTGGCGGCGTGGACGTCGGCGACATGCAGATAACCAATTTCCACACCTCCCACGATGCCGCCGAGAGCTGCGGATACACCGTGAATTGCAACGACGGGCGCAAGATAACCCTCGCCACCGACACGGGCATCATCACCCCCGAGATACACAACGCGCTGGAGGGCGCGGATTTGGTTTACATCGAATCCAACCACGACGTTTCCATGCTCTACGCGGGGGCATACCCCTACCCGCTCAAACAGCGAATTGCCTCGGACAAGGGGCATCTGAGCAACGAGGTCTGCTCGGCGGAATTGCCTGTGCTGGCTCGCAGCGGTACTACGCGATTCGTGCTGGGGCATCTCAGCGCGGAAAACAACATGCCCCTGCTGGCGCGGCAGGCGGCGGTGTGCGAATTCAGCAAATACGGCATACGCGAGGGCAACGACTATCTGCTGTCAGTAGCAGGTGTGGACGGGCTTAAATCAATGGTGTTTTGATCACAAAAAACCGGCGAATGAAGTTTAAATTCATCCGCCGGTTTAGTTTTGTCAATTAATATTTGGTAGGCTTGTTGGTGAGGTATCTCTTGACCATGAGAGCCACCTTGAAGATGATTGCGTGGTCGAATTCGCGCAGGTCAAGACCGGTAAGCTTCTTGATCTTTTCCAGTCTGTAAACCAGAGTATTTCTGTGAACAAAGAGCTTTCTGGAGGTCTCGGAGACGTTCAGATTGTTCTCGAAGAACTTCTGGATAGTAAAGAGAGTCTCCTGGTCGAGCGACTCGATGGAGCCTTTCTTGAAGACCTCTTTGAGGAACATCTCGCAGAGTGTATCGGGGAGCTGATAGATCAGTCGGGCGATACCGAGGTTCTCATAGGAAACTATCTGCTTCTCGGTGTCGAATATCTTGCCGATCTCAAGAGCAAGCTGTGCTTCCTTGAAGGATGTAGCCAAATCCTTGATACCCACGACCTGTGTGCCGATACCGACGATGCAGTGGGTGTAAAATTCGCTGGAAAGTGTATCAACGATGGAGCGTGCGAGCTTCTCCAAATCCTTCAGCTCGTTGCCCTGATGAGTTTCCTTGATGAGGGCGATGTCGTGCTCGTTGATGTTGATGACGAAATCCTTGTTCTTGTCGGGGAAGAGATTCTGGATGATGTCAAATGTAGATATATCCGGCTTTGATACCGAGCGGACGAGCAGGCAGACGCGGTTGACATCTGTGTTGAAATGCAGCTCGCGAGCCTTGAGGTAAACGTCGCCGGGGAGAATATTGTCGAGAATAAGGTTCTTGATGAAGTTATTTCTGTCGAACTTCTCATCATAATACTGCTTGATGATTGCCACAGAGCTGGAGAGCACGCCTGCATACTTGCCGGCGAGGTCGTCAGTACCCTCTACAAACACAGCGGTGTCAGCGTTGGGGTGGCTGCCGAAGGGACGGTAAGTATATCCGCCAAATGCGAATGCCTCTCCGCCGACCATCTGTTCAGCCGAAAAATCGTTGTTGGATTCGCCTACTCTGCCCAAATCACTGCAAGCGAGTATGCTGCCGGTGCTGTCGATGACACCGATGGTTCTGTCGATAGAATCACGCATCTGGTGAATAACTGTCTGATATAATCTGTTGGGCATTTTAAATTCCTCACTTCCTGAAAATAAGGTATCGGGGTTATATTGTGCCGTCGGGAATTTCTTTCAAAAAACATCTGAAAAAATCCGGGTCCGGTTCAAATAAAAGCAATGATAAGATATAGTAAAAATATCTATTGCCCCAATTTTTTGTACTACATATACATTTTACACAAATCATCAAAATAATTCAAGTGTTTTCATTGATATTTTTTTGATTTTAATATTATTTTTCCACATTTATCGCTGTCATACCACTCAATCAAGGGATAATTCGAGAAATTTTAAACAATTAAACCACAATTGGACAAAATAAAAAAGCCGTATGCAGGCTTTTTAATAAAATCTGCATACGACTTTTGATTACTGAATGTTAAATTACAAAGAAATCAGTTGACTATTGCAAGCTCTGTTTCCTTGTCGAAGATGTGGATCTTGCTGTTTACGAGAGCAAGCTTTACATGGTCGCCAGCCTTTGTCTTGGATGTCGGAGCAACGCGGGCGATGATGTTTGTGCCGAGAGCGTTGAGGTAGAGGAATGTTTCGTTACCCATAAGTTCTGTAACTTCAACGTCTGCCTCGATGCAGCTGTCAACATATCTCTCGATGTATTCAGGCTCATCGTGTACATGCTCAGGACGAACGCCGAGAACAACTTCCTTGCCGATGTAGTCATCAAGCTGACCTCTGTTGTTCTTGGAGATCGGGAGTTTGATAGCGTAGTTGCCGAACAGAGCGTATACATGGTCGCCTCTCTTCTCGAGCTTTACGTCGATGAAGTTCATTTGAGGAGAGCCGATGAAGCCTGCGACGAATGTGTTGCAGGGCTTGTCATACAGGAACTGAGGTGTGTTGACCTGCTGTACGATACCGTCCTTCATAACAACGATCTTATCGCCGAGTGTCATAGCTTCTGTCTGGTCATGTGTAACATAGATGAATGTTGTACCCAGTCTCATGTGGAGCTTGGAGATCTCTGTACGCATCTGAGCACGGAGCTTAGCATCGAGGTTGGAGAGCGGCTCGTCGAGCAAGAAGACCTTAGGCTCACGAACGATAGCACGACCCATAGCAACACGCTGACGCTGACCGCCGGAGAGAGCCTTCGGCTTTCTGTCGAGGAGGTGGCTGATGTCGAGGATCTGTGCAGCTTCTTCAACGCGGCGGTTGATCTCTGCCTTGGGATACTTTCTGAGCTTCAGACCGAATGCCATGTTCTCACGAACAGACATATGAGGATAGAGAGCATAGTTCTGGAAAACCATGGCGATGTCTCTGTCTTTCGGAGGTACGTCGTTTACGAGTGTATCACCGATGTAAAGTTCGCCTTCGCTGATGTCCTCAAGACCGGCGATCATACGGAGAGTAGTAGACTTACCGCAGCCGGAAGGGCCAACGAGGATGATGAATTCCTTATCTTCAATTTCAAGGTTGAAGTCCTTAACAGCAACAACGTTGCCGGAGTATCTTTTGTAAATGTGTCTTAAAGACAAACTTGCCATTTTAAATGTACCTCCAAATTTAAGTAAAAGTAAAAAATTAAAATTTTTGCGAATATTACAAAAACCCAATTCAAATCAACTATATATATTTTAACAGAACATCGAGATAATTGCAATTGGCTTTCTCTACAATGATTCATTTAATAATTTGTACAAAGTTAAATTATCCATCGGGTCAATAGTGCGGCTCTGCACGGCTTTCAATCGTCAATGTGCTGATCAAAATCAAATGCAACTAAATAAAACAAGTCTCAATACCTTTGAAGCCGCCACAGCTCACAGACAGAGCACAATTCTCCAGTCGTCCCTGCCTTTGAAAAATCATACATTCCGTGTCAGGATATCCATTTCTTCCCGGGAAAGCTCTCTTGATTCACCGCGCTCCAGCGCGGAATCCAGGACAAGTCCGCCTACAGCGACCCTTTCCAGACGAAGCACCCTTCTGCCCACGGCTTGCGCCATTCGCTTAACTTGATGATACTTACCTTCGCAGATTTTTATTTCATAAAGGAAATCGGTTCTGTCCAACTCCGCGACCTGTGCGGGAAGACATTTTTCGTCTCCGTCTATAACAATACCGCTTCTGAGCTTTTCCATATCAGCGTCATCCATAATATCATCGAGATACGCGTGGTAGGTCTTGTAGACCTTCTTGCCCGGCGACGTGATGCTGTGAGCAAAATCGCCGTCATCGGTGATGATAAGCAAGCCCTCGGTATCTTTATCAAGACGACCCACCGGAAAAAGCCCGCTGCGCTTGAGCTCTGACGGAAGAATGTCAATAACGGTATGCACATGGGAATCATTGGATGCGGAAACCACTCCGCTCGGTTTGTTCATCATAATGTAGAGATGTTTGCGGTAAGAAAGACAACTACCGTTCACAGTGATATCATGAGCTGAGGGGTCCAGCTTTATGTCAATGCGCCGTTCGATGACACCGTCAACGGTGACTTTGCCCGACCATATCATTTTACGAACCTCACTGCGGGTTCCTATACCCTGTGACGCGATAATCTTGTCAAGTCTTTCCATGAATAACCACCCTGCCCAAACACGAGTATTCAGGTCAACACCACATAGTCTCTCATAATTACCAAGTTATTTTATATCAATCCATCTCAAAAATCAAGTAAAAATCAAAAAAAGTTATTCGGAAGTATTCACAAGATTTTAAGGGTCATTTTCTACACATTGGTATTTAGGTGAATAATGCTCCGCGTTGACAGATGTTTTTTGTAGGAATCATATAATTTACGATATAAGCCTATAACAAAAACGATATAAGCAAAATCTTCCGCAAAAAACATCTGTCCCGCGGCAAGCGCATTTTACTGGTCTATCTGACTGCCGAGAAATCCCGCAGCGACCTCCGCCAGCTTGAGTTGCATGCTATCCGGCAGCTCTCCGCCTTCCTTTTCCAATATGATCACCGCGCCGTTGAGGTCGCCCGACGATATTATCGGGTAAACGCAGGCTATCGGCTGTTGAGTGCCGTCCACGGGGACGAGCTTCTGACCGTTCTGCTCTGCGATATAAGGCGCACGGGTGTCAATGCAGTCCTCCAGCTCGGGAGTTATGCGCCTGTCCATATAATCCCTGCGCGACACACCGGCGGCGGCTACTATATGGTCGCGGTCGCAGATAAGCACGGGGAAGCCTGTGTTTTTGCCCAATATCTCGGCGTACTGCGACGAGCAGGGCGACAGTTCGCCTATCGGAGAATACTTTTTAAATATGACCTCGCCGTTGTTGTCGGTGTATATCTCCAGCGACTCGCCCTCGCGTATACGCATAGTGCGGCGTATCTCCTTGGGTATAACGACTCTGCCGAGGTCGTCGATTCGTCTTACTATTCCTGTTGCTTTCATATATATAATCCTTTCTGATATTCTTGATCATGCTGTAGTGAACAGAAAACATATTTTCCAAAGGCAAGCCCTTTCGACACTGTTCACCACTTTCCATTTTCTTTTACATAATTTCCGTCTGCTCCATTATTATCCGCAATTCGGCGGAAGATATGCGAAATATTGAAAAGGATTATTTTGGCACGGCGCAAAAAAAATTACATTCTCAAAACGGGCAATAATCTTTTTGCACAATTGGGCAGGTTATTATTGTATGTCGAAATATGCCGTAAACCATTGACGCAAAACTAAAATCTTGTTATAATATTATTAAATTATTTTTGCGGAAGTATAAAGAGACTGTAATATTGCATAAATTTTACATTCTCGCTTACAACAGCAAATTTTAACAAAAAAAGGAGAATAATATGTTTGAGAAAGTTTTTAAGCTTAAAGAAAACAACACAAACGTAAAAACCGAGATCACAGCCGGTATCACCACCTTTATGACGATGGCGTACATTCTGGCTGTAAACCCCAGCATTCTCAGCGAAGCGGGCATGGACTCCACCGCTGTACTGCTGGCGACCTGTCTCGCCTCGTTTATCGGCACCGCCTGCATGGCGCTCATGGCAAACCTGCCCTTCGCCCTTTCCGCCGGCATGGGTCTTAATGCGTTCTTCACCTACACCGTCGTGCTCGGCTTCGGCTATTCATGGCAGGTCGCGCTCCTCGCGGTATTTATTGAAGGTATCATCTTCATCATCCTCTCGCTCACCCGCGTGAGAGAAGCCATTTTCAATTCCATTCCGTTCTCGCTCAAAAATGCAGTTTCAGTCGGTATCGGTCTGTTCATCGCATTTATCGGCTTGCAGAACGCAGGTCTTTCGGTGGGCAATTCCTCCACATTGGTATCTATCGTGAGCTTCACTGAGAATTTCTCAACTTCGGGAATATGCGCACTGCTCGCAATAGTCGGCACATTTATCACCGCCATCCTCTACATCAAAAATGTAAAAGGCTCCATCCTCATCGGTATTCTCGGCACATGGATCTTGGGCATAATCTGCCAGCTCACGGGACTGTATACAGTGGATGCGGCAAACGGATATTACTCCCTCCTGCCCACCTTTGCAATGACCGACTTCTCTAAGCTCGGCGAAACCTTCGGTCAGTGCTTCAATGTTGACTTCAGCAACGTCGGCATTTTCAATTTCATCGTCATCGTGTTCTCCTTCCTCTTTGTCGATCTGTTTGACACACTCGGCACACTCATCGGCGTGAGCACCAAGGCAGGCATGTTGGACGAAAACGGCAAGCTTCCCAAGATAAAGCCCGCACTTCTCGCAGACGCTGTTGCTACATCGGCCGGCGCTGTGCTCGGT
Source organism: Acutalibacteraceae bacterium (assembly GCA_045133435.1). Lineage (GTDB taxonomy): Bacteria > Bacillota > Clostridia > Oscillospirales > Acutalibacteraceae > RUG762. The sequence goes on along the minus strand of JBGUUF010000312.1, from coordinate 13,171 downwards.
ACATCCACCACGACCACATTCGTTGAATCCTCCGCAGGCGTTGCGGCAGGCGGCAGAACAGGTCTGACTGCCCTCACAACAGCAGTGCTCTTCCTCATTTCAACGCTGTTCGCCCCCATCTTCACAGCAATTCCCTCATTCGCAACAGCTCCCGCGCTGATAATCGTGGGCTTCCTCATGTTCAGCAACATTTCACAGCTCAAGCTCACCGAGGACAACTACACCACCGCTATCCCTGCATACCTCTGCATCATCGCAATGCCGCTGTTCTACAGCATTTCCGAGGGCATTTCTATCGGCGTTATCTCCTATGTACTCATCAACCTCATCTGCAAGAAGTGGAAGGAAATCAACCCGATAATGTACGTTCTCGCAGTCCTGTTCATACTCAAATATATCTTCTTATAATTAATAATTAACAATTAATAATGTATAATTAATAATTATTTGAAGTCGAAAATCCTTTGCAATCATCCTCGCTCACTTAATTTACAATGTATAATTAATAATGTATAATTAATAATTATTGAAATTGTAAATCTTTTGAAATCACCCTCGCTCGTTCTCAGCGGGGGTGATTTTTTATGGTCCGCTCTCCTGTAAAATGTCAATTTGTCTGAAATGATTAAAATTCTCGGTTTGCGAGAGTGATTTTCGATTTGCGGGGTTGCTTTTTCTCCCTCGCAAAGGTAGAATTAAAGCATGATTTACCGCATGCTCAAATCATTTGGAATTCCAATCCCCACCCCAAAGCAAACAATTATACTCAAGCTTACATCAATTATATATTATACATTATTAATTACACATTATTAATTATACATTATTAATTGTACATTATTAATTATTAATTGTATTCAAAAGGAGTTTGATTTTATGGAAAAGAAAACTATCGGCGGATTTATTTCCGCTTTGCGCAAAGCCAACGGCATGACGCAAAAGGATTTAGCCGACAAATTGAACGTATCCGATAAGGCGGTGAGCCGTTGGGAGCGCGACGAATGTGCGCCCGACCTGTCGCTCATCCCCGTGATAGCCGACATCTTCGGCGTGACCGCCGATGAATTACTGCGTGGTCAGCGAAAATCTGCCGCCGAAGCATCCGTATCATCGGGCGAAAGCTGTGATTTCAGTGCAAAATCCAAAAAGCAGATAAAATACCTGCTCAACCAGTCGCTCATACAGTACAAGATCCAAAGCATAATCGCCTCAGTTATCGCCGTATTGGGATTTATCATCGCTGCGATCATAAACTCATTCAATCGCGCACATCTCGGACTTGGCATAGGCTGTATATTCTACCTTACCGCCGCCGTCTGCCTCATAATATTCACTATTCTCGCCCTATCCCGCACCGATTCTGAGGAATTTGAAGCCGAGGATATAAGCAGCTACAAAAAATCCGCAGCATACACCGCATGGACTGCGGCAAGCGTCATATTTATTATATTCAACATAACTATGCCGCTTATAACGACTGAGGATGTGTATTTCGGCTTGCAGCTCGTCGCATGGTTCGGCATGGGATTAGTCTCGGCGGCAATCGGCATAATTATCGTCATGACAGCCAGATTTATACTCACAAATGTGCTTACAAAACGCGGAATCATAACCTTGACCGAAAGAATTCGGCACAACCGCAGACTCACCCTAAAAATGTGCGTGATATGTGCGGCGGTTATCGCGGTGACATTTTTCGGACAGTTGATGTTCAACCTCATAGCCGACAGTGAGATGATATTTGTTGAGGGCACGACCTTTGACAATTTCGACGATTTCAAAGAATACATGGAAACCCCCACGCAGTATAACTCCAATGACTATTACAGTGTAAATATAGACGCAGAATGGGTCAGCGAAAGCGATTATGAGAGTTATTCCTACGAAGAGATAATTACCGACTCAAACGGAAAAGAGCTTTGCCGTTATATCCAGCGCAACGAAAATATACGCCAAATAAGTTATTCCGGCACAGACGATTATCTGCCGGTTACCGTCTACACCTTCAACGACAGTATTAAACAACGTGAGTGCATGAAAATGATCAATTTTGCATTTATATTCATATATCTGGCTGAAGTGGGCGTGTGTAGTGTCATACACCTGAAAAAACGTGTGAAATAATCTGTATTCCCCGCAATTTTCCACCGCTTGTTGAAAACCCGGTGGAAAGTCGTGGGGAATGGTTATCTCTCCTGACAAATCGGACAAACCTTTTGCTTTTATTGCCACGAAAATCGACATAAAAATTACAAAACGTAAATTTGAAATTTAACCGAAATTTAACGGTGTGGACAAGTGTGGAATATTACAAACCTTTTTTAACCTGTTGAAAACTCGGTGGAAATCGGGGAAAACCTTGATATTTTCGCCGTTTTTTGGAAAAAGCTGGGTAATACAAAGTGTAATTACACCTGTTTTCAACCTTTTTAACAGACTTTTCAACAAAAAATCGGTGAAAAACTGACCTCGAAAAGTTTTCAACATTAATTACACGGTGTATTATTTTACAAAAACGCATATATAGTGGTATCGCGGGCAATAATATACACGATATATTACTACTATTTGCAGAGGAGAAAGCCGCATGATAAAGGGAGTAAGCCGCTATGCAGTGGAAATCGACAAAACCAACAGCCCGTTTTTTGAGAAAGTAATTTGCTTTGTCCGCCCGCAGTTCACCGAGGGCAATACAATAGATCTGCACCGCGAGGCGATGCGCATGGTCAACAATCTAAGCTCGGGCGTGGAGGAAGCGCAGGCGGGCAGTAAGCATGTGCTGAAAATTCCGCCCGAGGAGACTTGCCGCACCAAATCCACCCGTCAGGCCGCCAAAAAGGTAAAATGCTCTTTTCCACAGAGTTTAAACTGGATACCGCTGGTTCTTTCGGCAGGAGGAGGCGCGGCGGCGGCACTGCTGATCTCAGCGATATTTTAAAAAAGGACACCGCCATTTTTTGAATAACGGTCAAACCTTGCGAAATCAAAGCGAAAGAGAAGCTTAAAATATCAAACGTCAAGAATACAAACGCTCCCCACGCAATATATTTTTAGTAATATATTGCAGGGAGCTGTTTTTTATGAATACAATATACATTCCCGTCAACCGCGTGCGGAGTTCGCGCAGGGAGAATACCGACATAATTCTCGCCGTGCTTGGGGTAGCGGTATGCATGGGACTTTCGTTTTTTCTCTCGAAGCTGTGGGGCATTTCAGGTCAATTTATCGCGGCGGCTGTAGTAAGCTCGGTCAACCGCAGTGTGTGGGAGAGCGTCAAAATAATGTGCTTCTCAATGCTGTTGTGGTTCGTCGCAGAATTTTTGCTGATGCATGTAAATTACTATCGCATGACGGCGGCGGCTGTGGTCGGCACGTCAGCCGCGGCGGCATGCAGGATATGCCTCGCCTTCATCTGCTCGGGAATACTCGGATTCAGTCCACAGTGGCTGGAATGGTGTCTCACCGCCCTCTCGCTCATCATCGGACAATGGGCGGCGGTGAGGATTCAGCGGTATCCCGGGCGGGTGGAGGAATATTTCCTGTGGTCGGTGGCGGGATTGGGGGTGCTGCTGTATGCACTGCTGTCATTTACCGTCAATCCGCCCCACATCGGACTCTTCGCCGACCCCGTCAGCGGTACTTACGGTTTCAGATGACTGCCTGCGGTGAAGCAGTTCTCGCGCTCCCAGAGCCAGCAGGAACACGCCGAACACCTTCCCCAGCCACTCGCCGCCGATGAATCCACCCAGCCAATACCCCGCCGCCGCACCGATAATTCCGTACACCGCCGAGGGCAGCACGATGCGCCATTCCACTCTGCCCTCGCGGTGATGCAGCCACAGCGCCGCCAGCGCGCAGGGAATGAAAAATATCAGATTTATCCCCTGCGCCCGCAATTGCTCGACATTGGCAAACAGCGTGAGATACAGCAGCAGTATGCTTCCGCCGCCCAGTCCCATCGCCCCCGCAGTACCCGCAAGGAATCCCGCCGCCGAGGAAATAACGTACTCCCACATAAGACACACCCCTTTGTTAGTTTAGATAATAGATCTCACTCTTGAAATATAATAAAATGATCATCTCATAAGCATCCGTATTCCTGCCCATATCGCGAAGCCGCCGAATATGCGGCGGAGCAGGTCGGAGGAGATTTTTTTCATCAGCCACGCGCCGAAAAACGAGCCTATTATTCCTGCGGGAATGTATGGCAGTGCGTCGGAAATCTCCACCCGTCCGCCGCCGACATACAAGCACGCGCTGAACAGAGACAGCGGCAGTATCACCGCGATCGAGCCGCTGTGCGCCTGCTTTGGGGCAAGACCGCTTTTCTCCAGAGCGGGGACGGCTATCATCCCGCCGCCCGAGCCAAGCAGACCGTTGATAAATCCCGCCAGCGACCCGCCGATGATTATTTTTTTATTCTTCAGCGCCTTCAGCCATTTCATTGTGAATGATTTCTCCCTTTTGATGAAAGTTAGTTCGTTTGAAATTCTATTCATCTTTTCTATACAAATAATATCAGCCGCCTGCTCCATTAATATTCATGGAAACAAACGGCTGATTTTTTTCATTATTAATATTTTCCGTTGAAATCTTCAACAAACTTTACAAAATCCGTTCTCGGCACAGGCTTGGAATAATAGTACCCTTGCAGGTAATCACAACCCATATTTGACAGCAGGCGCGCCTGATGTTCAGTCTCAACGCCCTCGCAAACCAGCTTATAACCCTGTTTCTTCATCATAGGCACTACCGATTCCAATATCGAATTTTCGCCCTTAGAATACGACCACAGGATACTCTTGTCGATTTTGATGTAGTCAAACGGCAGATTGATGATGGAAACGAGGTTGGAATAACCTGTTCCGTAATCGTCCAGTGCCAAACGTGCACCGGCATCCTTGAGCTTCTGCATGTTCTTGCGAATGGCCTGATTGCCGTCGTTTGCGGTGCTTTCGGTCAATTCCAGCTCCAACATGCTCATTTTCACATTGTAAGATCTGGCTATCTCTATAAGCTCGTCCGCCGTACCCATATAATTGCACTGCACGGGCGACAGATTTATCTTGAGCGTGCGTATGCCGTATTCGCCCATGATGCCGCTTTCCTTGGCAAAAACACATGCCTTGCGGAACACCTGCGTGCCGAGCGCCTGTATCATGTGCATTTTTTCCGCGACGGGGATGAACACGTCCGGCGGAACGAAGCCGAGTTCCTTATCAATGAGTCGGCAGAGCACTTCGGCAGAAACTATGCGCTTCTCCTCGACCGAATAGATCGGCTGAAGGTATATCTGTAGGCTGTTGTTTCTTATCGCGTCATTCAGCGCACGGGCAACGCCGCGCTCATTCTCGAACTTCTTCTTTATCTCGTCGGTGACGGCGATTATTCTTTCATCCGAAGAATCCCACGCCTTTTCTACGATATAGTCTGTGAGCGAGCGGAAACTCTCATAATCCGAAGCGTCGTCCGGACAGCAGAGCTTTATCTGAGCGGGGTCGAATTCGATCTTTGCGCCATCCACCAATATCGGCTGGCACATCCATGCAAAGAGCTTATTGATTTTATTTTCACGGCGCGAAAGCAAAAACTGCGAAATGCTGCCGTTGATGATTATTGCATAATAGTCCTCAGTGATGTGGTAGACGTTGGATACACCCGCCACGCGCTTCATACGCTTCTGAACCATGCGCATGGCAGTGCTCACGGGATGCACACCGTATATTCCGATGCTTCTGTTGTATTCGCGGAGCTTGAACATGCAGAGATAAAAATCCTGTCCGTATTCAAATTTTTCCGACACTACCGTGTGGAACGCGCTGTCATTGAGCAATCCCGTGTCGCGGTGTATATACGAATCGTTCATCATCAAGGTCATGTACATAAACACCATCGCAATCGAGGTGGTGAAATAGCTGATGAGCACACTAGGCATAAAGACTGCCTGAACCACCAGACCGCCCGTGATAAGCAGGCAAAATATCAGCAGTATCAAGTGCTGCACGGCGGTTATCGACTTGCGGAATCTAATGAGGAAAACATAGCAAGCCGCGATATAAAACGCCTGAATGTAGTATATCATCATATACAGCGGACCGTGTGAGTAGCCGCCGTCATTGGTGAATGTGTATATCCAGCCTGTCATGCCCGTGGTGGCGAGCAGTGCTATATGTGCGAGCAGCGGTAAGATCGCTAAACGCATGCCCCACCCGCTGACGAATTTGGCTCTGTGAACCAGTACGGCGCTGTATCTGAAAAAGAGATAGCCCAAAATCGCTGAGCAGGTAAGGTATATACCGTTAAGCAGGTAATTGAACCACGGGTAAAAAAACGCCGCATATTCAATGGTGTACGCAGTAACTACATCCAATATCGCCGCCGCAAAATTAAAAAACAGCAATTGCTGAAATGTCTTGGTGAGATTTGTGCGGAGTTTATTTTTGATGCAGTAAACTACAAGAAACATAGTCATCATCAATACTGCGGCAACGTCAAAATATACATTATAATATGTAAAATTAAAATTTGGCAACATTTAATATCTGCTCCTTGCTTAAAATAACTATAACTGTTAATATTATACAGTTTTTGATATTAATACGTCAATTAATATATTTCACGAATTATCATCAAATTACTGTTAAAAATAGATATTTTTATGGTTTATTAAAATAAAGCATAAAACCTTTGAACCGTGAGTAAAAACACCTCATTGCAGTCTCGACAGAATACAAAAAAGCCGCTGTCCGCAAAATTGATCGCAGACAACGACTTTGATTTAATTATTCATCTCTGTGTCTTCTGGGACGATAGCCGCCATCGCGGTTGTCGCGGCGGGGAGGACGGCGGTCGCTGACAGTGTTTTCGGGAACAAGACCCTCGACCTCTATGAGTGCCTCGCGGCGGGAGAGGTTAAGTCTGCCCTTCTCGTCAATGCCCTGTACCTTGACGATGATAACATCGCCGACATTGACAACGTCTGTGACCTTCTCGGTGCGCTTGACATCGAGCTGGCTGATGTGGACCATGCCTTCCTTGCCGGGAACTATCTCGACAAATGCACCAAAGTCCATGATTCTGGTGACAACACCCTTGAATATTGCGCCCGGCTCGGGATCGTTTGCGATAGTCTCAACGATCTGATATGCGCGCTTGCAGTTCTCGGAATCAACACCGCAGATAAATACCTTGCCGTCGTCGTCGATGTCGATCTTTACGCCGCACTCTGCGCAGATCTTCTGGATGACCTTGCCGCCGCTGCCGATGACCTCGCGGATCTTGTCCACGGGAATGGTGAGCGAGAGCATCTTGGGAGCGTACTTGCTGAGCTCTTCTCTCGGCTCGGGGATAGCCTTGAGCATAATTTCATCGAGGATGAAGATTCTTGCCTTGTGAGTCTTGACGAGTGCATCCCAAACCATCTCGGGGGTAAGACCGTCAATTTTGAGGTCCATCTGGATAGCGGTAATACCTTCGTGAGTACCGCCAACCTTAAAGTCCATATCGCCGAAGAAATCTTCGAGACCCTGGATATCGACCATTGTCATCCAGCGGTCGCCCTCAGTGATAAGACCGCAGGAGATACCTGCAACAGGAGCCTTGATCGGCACGCCTGCATCCATGAGGGAGAGTGTAGAGCCGCAGATAGAGCCTTGCGATGTGGAGCCGTTGGAGGAAAGAACCTCGGAAACTACGCGGATAGCATAGGGGAATTCCAGCTCGGACGGGAGAACAGGGATCAATGCTCTCTCAGCGAGTGCGCCGTGACCTATCTCGCGGCGGCCGGGGCCTCTGCTGGGCTTTGTCTCGCCTACGGAGTAGGACGGGAAGTTGTAGTGGTGCATGTAGCGCTTGGTTTCCTCATTGTCGATGCCGTCGAGAGTCTGGCTGTCGCTTATCGGACCAAGTGTTGTGATAGAGAGCACCTGTGTCTGACCTCTGGTGAAGAGACCGGAGCCGTGCACACGGGGCAGAACGCCTACTTCGCTTGCGAGCGGGCGGATCTGATTCATGCCGCGTCCGTCAACACGCTTCTGCTCGTCGAGCAGCCAGCGGCGGACGACGAACTTCTGTGTCTTGTAAAGGCAGTCGTCGATCTTTGCTGCTTGGTCGGGATATATTTCATCGAACTTCTCGTGAACCTTCTCATAGATGGGCTTGAGACGTTCGTCGCGGATTCTCTTGTCGTCTGTATCGAGAGCGACCTTGATGTCCTCAATTGCAAATTCCTTGATAGCTGCGAGCATATCTGCATCCGGCTCGTTGGACGGATAGGAGAACTTCTCCTTGCCTATCTCAGCCTGAATGCCCTTGATGAACTCGATAACAGCCTGGTTAGCCTCGTGACCTGCCATAATGCCGTTGTACATCTCTTCGTCTGTGACGATGTCGGCGCCTGCTTCGATCATCGGGATCTTCTTCTCGGTGGAAGCGACTGTGACAGCCATTCTGCTTACTTCGCGCTGCTCGGCTGTGGGGTTGATGATATATTCGCCGTCGATCATGCCCACAGAAACTGCACTTATCGGGCCGTTCCACGGAATGTCAGAGATAGACAGAGCGATGGAAGTACCGATCATTGCGGTGATTTCGGGTGAGCAGTCGGGGTCAACGCTCATTACTGTGGCGACGATGGAAACGTCGTTGCGCATATCCTTGGGGAAGAGCGGGCGAATCGGGCGGTCGATAACGCGGGAAGCGAGGATAGCCTTGTCGCTGGGACGACCTTCACGCTTGATGAAGGAGCCGGGGATCTTGCCCACGGAATAGAGCTTCTCTTCAAAGTCAACCGAAAGCGGGAAGAAATCCACGCCCTCGCGGGGCTTTGCGGATGCTGTAGCCGCTACATGGACACATGTTTCACCGTAGTGGACAAGGCATGCGCCGTTAGCGAGCTGTGTCATTTTGCCTGTTTCAACAACAAGCGGTCTGCCTGCAAGCTCTGTTTCAAAGACCTTGTAGCTGTCAAAGGTCATTTTCTCGCCTGCATACTCGAGAATTTCAGACATAATTTTTACCTCCGAATTTTTAATTAAAATATATCGGTATGCCAGCAAATCCTCTGAAGCAATTTTAATTGATAAGCTTGGGCTTAGCAACAAAACCGACTCCCGAAATTCAGCCGCGCCGTGCGATGCATGGGCGCATTCGGGCTTCCGTTTTACTGCTATGCCCGCCGCGTCAAACAAATCAATTCAGCGGGAATTGCGGACATGCTCCAATCATTAAGATATGCCGCCGCGCAGAAATTATCCGATCAAAGATATAAAAATCATGCACGGCAGGCGCAGAGGATGCTAATGATTCCCTGCGCCTGCACATGAGACCGGAACGTCTGCGTTGCCGGCGAAATTTGCAATTGTTGCAGATATCCGATTACTTGCGGATACCGAGACGAGCAATGATAGAACGATAACGCTCAATGTCTGTCTTGATGAGGTAGTTAAGGAGACCCTTTCTCTGACCGACCATCTTGAGAAGGCCGCGTCTGGAGTGGTGGTCGTTCTTATTGACCTTCAGATGCTCGGTGAGGTCGTTGATTCTCTTTGTGAGAATAGCGATCTGAACTTCGGGAGAACCTGTGTCGCCCTCGTGAATTGCGTACTCTTTGATGATTGCTTCTTTTTCTGCTTTCAGCATAATAAAAACACCTCTGTAATAAATTTTACCACAGCGCCCAGCCTCGGGTAACGGTGCATCCCTTCCAGCCGCATTAATTAAAAATAGCGGACGGGGCATTCGCCCGAAGCCGAGAATTTACGCTCGGCATTTACGATTATAACACATATTTTTCCCAAGGTCAAGACTTATTATTTGGCTTTTGAATTTCCTGCCCAATATTTTCCTGACAATATCTGCTCGGCTAAAAACTAACCTTTACATTCTCGCGCTCGGCTTCAGATGCTTTGAGATAGTCGTATTTTGCATAGCCGAACATGCCCGCCACGATATTCGCGGGGAACATCTGAATGGCGTTGTTGTATTTGAGCACGGTGTCGTTGAAGAACTGTCTTGCCTTGGCGATCTTGTCCTCCGTCGCGGCAAGCTCGCCCTGCAATTGAACAAAGCCTGCATTCGCCTTGAGTTCGGGATAGCTCTCGCTCACCACGATAAGTCTTTGCAAAGCCGAGGTCAGAGCGTCGTTTGCAGATATCGCACTGCCGAGGTCCTTTGCATTCACGGCATTATTTCTCGCGTTCACAACGGCTTCCAGTGTGCTCTTTTCAAAATCCGCACAGCCCTTTACCGTCTCGACAAGGTTAGGGATGAGGTCATATCTTCGTTTAAGCTGCACGTCGATCTGCGCCTTCTGGTCCTCGATTCGATTTTTCAGGGCGACAAATTTGTTGCGCTTACTGATAATATAAGCCAAGACTACCACTGCTGCTGCCGCAATTACTGCGATGATGATGTATTTGTTCATTATGTAAATCCTCCTATATTCCGTTAATATTAAACGGTCTGATGTTTTTCATACTGTAAATTTCGTTTATGATTGATGTGTTTTCTTCCAGCAGGACTGCGTATATCAAGAAGTCGTCCCACAGCACGAGCTGTTCTTTGTCTGCCTGCGACAGCTCGGAAAAATCGTGGATAAAGTTCTTCATGCCATAGATCTGTTCGGTAAGCTCCTGCCCCGAATCGGTGCGCTTGACAGTTTTAGTACCGCCCAGCTTCACGATCAAATATATCAGTCCGACTATCGGCAGTGTAATTGCCGCAAACAGCATTATTGTCATAATGCCCAGCAGCAGAACTGATATTGCAGAGTCAGAATCAGCCAACAGCGTCCGAACAAACTCTATATTTGATGCATTCTCGGGGAGTGCTTGTTCAAATTCCTCCAATTTTGTCCACCACTCGCTTGTGGCAAGCTTATAAAACACCCACATGAGCGCTATCGGCGTGATGCATCCCATTGAGCAGGAGGCGGCACAGCTTTTGCCCTGCACATTTGAAGCATTCCGAGAGTCAACGATGTAGCCGCTCTGCATGACTTCGTTTTTCGCCATAGCCTTCCACCGCGCGACTATCGCAGGATCGAGCGAATTGGCGGCTATTGCGCTGAGCAGGTATTTGTCGCTGTCGGTCAGGCTCGGGTGGTAGAAATCCAGCACCTTGATACTGCCGCCGTCGGTCGATACCACGCCCATCAGCGTGTATTTCAGGATCAGCGCAGTGATGTCCTTTTTCGGCTCAATGTCCAAATCCGTCAGCATGCTTATCGCCGCAGGAGAAACTCCCGTCAGCTTGTCGCGGTAATAATCGAGATCCTGCAACACATTAAAGGTCGTGTTTTTTATCGCGGATTTTTTGAGTGTACGGCTCACCGCCCGCCATATCAGCATGAGCGGCAGTGAGAGCATCGCCGTCATAAACAGCACTATAATTATTACGCATAATTTTTCGCTGAACGTCGTTCCGTCCGCAAAGCATTCCTGTATGACATTTTCCCAAAGTCCGGAAATCATCAGGCGAAGCAGCGTGAGCACCGGAATCACCCACACCAAGCGGTCGATGATTTGCAGCACTCTGACCCTCTGGGTAAGTATAGTTTTCCTTTTTTTCATTACATACTTCCTTTTTCAATAATATTCGGATAACACCGTAATTCTACGCGGGGAAAGCAATCTTATTGGCTTCGTCCTTCTGCAGGATTTTATTCAGCACCCAGCCCCCTTTCTCACTGCGGATGAACTGCCAGTATTCCACGAAGCTCTCTGCCATCGTACTTCCGCTGATTCGTTCATTCGTCTGAGTGTCTATCTTATAATCCACTATGCGCCCTTTTATGTAAAACCACACATGTGCTGAATCATCATTACTGCACACCGAAACAGGAACGGCTTTAAGCAGCTTTATATTTTTCAGAACATTTCGTTCTTTTCTGTATTCCATCCACGCAAGTTTGGTATTAAAGCTGTCGTACAATTCTTTTGACATATGATCCCGCGCTGACGGCAGATCAAAATTTGTCCACGCCTTTTGAATGACGAAATATGTATCCTCTGCCCGCCGCCGAAGCTCCTGATAATCCCATGCGCGGTCCTTCTTTTGCAACGAGTTTATTATTTTCCTGGTTTTTCGCTCATATTTGAAGAGCCTGTATCGGAATATTATCGCCGTGCCGCACGAAAAAGACACTATGCATGCCAGAAACAGTACATCAGAAAACACCGAGTTTCGCATGGTCGGACGAGAATTAGCGGACGAACCTCCGTCTGAAATTCCTCCGCCGGAGCTGCCACCTCCCGAACCTCCGCCACCACCGCCGGAGTCTCCGCCACCTGCGCGCAAAAGCTGTATCTGACCTTTTGCGACATTAAACTCTCTTCCGCCCCGCGACGCAGACGCAGTGAAATTCACCCCCGCCGCGAACAAAACAAATATCACGAAAATTGATACCAAACGCTTCATTTACTCCACTCCCTTACACCTTATGTGTAATTATAGCATTATTTCTATATTAATACAACTATAATTTAAAAGTACGCCTTATTTCGGGCAAAACAAAAAAATTTAAAAAAAATCAAAAAAACACTTGACAAACTTGTTTTTGTGTTGTATATTATATAAGCACTCGCGAGAGCGCGGTGCACGAAACAAATAAGCTGGTGTAGCTCAGTTGGTAGAGCAGCTGATTTGTAATCAGCAGGTCGGGGGTTCAAGTCCGTCCACCAGCTCCATTTAATTTGGGAGAGTTCCCGAGTGGCCAAAGGGAACAGACTGTAAATCTGTCGCTTCTAGCTTCGGTGGTTCGAATCCACCCTCTCCCACCAGAAATCGGCAAGGTTCGTAAGAATCTTGCCGATTTTCCTTTGTAATGAGATAACAAATTAAAAGAAGTGAAATTTATGTGCTATTTTCTTTATGGTGCTGTCAACGGCGGTTTGCACATAGGTGATTATGATAAAGTGATGAGAGATTCTGAATATCATTTTAATACAGGAAATATAAAAGAAGTAAACGCCTGTGTGGAAAATTGTAACGATGATTATAGAATCACTTTAAACCATTGTGATTGCAATACTGTCATTGGTAAAAACAACCCAAATAAAAAAGGATTAGAAGAATTTAAAGATTTGCTCTTGAATTTAAAATCTGTTCGTAGAATAAAATATGTTTTATTGAGTAAAAATTGGCGGAAACAAACCAATACAAAACAAGAAGT
>JBGUUF010000311.1:0-2075 GCA_045133435.1 Acutalibacteraceae bacterium | reverse complement strand
CACATCCTTGTCGGCGTGAATGCGGGTCGCGTGGCTTCTCATGCTTGATGCCGCCGCCGAAATTTCTTCGATCGTCTCGCCCTTGACTGTAAGACCTGTGAGCAGAGAGGCTATCTGTACATCGGTCGCCTCGCCGCTCATAATTTCATCCATGACCTGCTCCGCCATTTCATACGAAAGGTCTTCCCCGTTGCTCACCTTGATAATTGCGTCTTTTATCATATCGCCGCCATCCACTTTGGCTTCAATTTGCGATGCTTCTTTTATTTCCTCCACAAAATTTCTGATTATCACATTGCCCTGCGGTGTGAGTATCGACTCTGGGTGGAACTGCACGCCGTATATTTGATATTCAGCGTGGCAGACCGCCATAATTTCTCCGTCGTCCGTCCGTGCTATCACCTTGAGCGTCTCGGGAATTGTGGACTCCACCGCCGCGAGTGAATGGTATCTCGCCGCCTTGATGACCTCGGGAAGACCCTTGAACAGGGGGTTTTCGGTGTCTATCTCCACGTCCGACTGCTTGCCGTGCATGAGCGTTTTGGCGTAGGATACTGTCGCGCCGTATGCCTCGCATATCGACTGATGACCGAGACACACGCCCAAAATCGGAACCTTGCCCGCAAAATACTTCGCGGCATCCACGCACACGCCTGCCTCCGACGGCTTACCCGGCCCGGGCGAGAGAATGATTTTATCCGGATGGAGCGCTTCGATTTCTTCGAGCGTCATTTCGTCATTGCGTATAACCTTGATGTCGGGGTTTATCGAGCCTACAAGCTGATAGAGATTGTAGGAAAAGCTGTCGTAGTTATCTATGAGCAGAATCATCAGTCAATACCTCCCTCTGCCGTTTCCAGTGCATTCACCACGGCTTTTGCCTTGTTGATGCACTCTTGATATTCATTCTCGGGCACGCTGTCGGCAACAATGCCTGCCCCCGAGCGGACGAACACCTTGCCATTTTTCTTGAACGCAATGCGTATGGCGATACAGGTATCGAGATTTCCTGTAAAATCAATATAGCCGATCGCGCCGCCGTAAATGCCGCGTTTGTTGTTTTCCAGTTCGTTAATTATCTCGCAGGCGCGGATCTTCGGCGCACCTGAGAGCGTTCCTGCGGGGAGCACGGCGTCCACCGCGTCCAACGCAGTGCAATTATTTTTTATCTCGCCGCGCACGGTCGAGCCGATGTGCATTACATGTGAATAACGCTCTATCGCCATATATTTTTCTACCGCCACACTGCCGAATTTGCTTATCTTGCCCAAATCGTTGCGCCCCAGATCCACCAGCATGTTGTGCTCGGAAAGCTCCTTCGGATCGGCGAGAAGGTCTTTCTCAAGTGCCATATCCTCCTCATAGCTCTTGCCGCGCGGACGTGTGCCTGCCAGCGGGAAGGTGTAAAGCGTGCCTTCGTGCAGCTTAACCAGTGTTTCTGGAGAAGCACCCGCTATCTCGATGTCGTTGCTGCTGAAATAAAACATATAGGGCGATGGGTTGGTAGTCCTCAGCACGCGGTAGGTGTCAAACAGACTGCCCTCAACTTCGGCGGTAAGGCGGTTGGAGAGCACTACTTGGAATATATCCCCCTCATAGATGTAGTTCTTCGCCTTGTTGACCATTTCGGAATACTGCTCCTTGTTGAAGAGCGGTGTAATTTCCGACTTCAATTTGAGCGGCTCGATTTCAGCAGGCTTTCCCTCGAGAATCAGCTTTTTCATGCTCTCAAGCTCCATTATCGCACGTTCATAATTCTGTTCGAAACTATCCGCGCGGATATTCACGATGAGGATGATTTTCTGATGAAGATTATCAAAGGCGATGACCTTGTTAAACAGCATCAGGTCAACATCGTTGAAATTTTCTTCGTCCTCTGCGTCAAGGTTGAGTGACGGTTCGCTGTATTTGATATAATCGTAGGAAAAATATCCTACAAGTCCGCCTGTGAAGGACGGCAGATAATCAAGGCGCGGACTCTTGTTGTCGTCGATGACCTGCTTGATTATAGTCTTTGGGTTATCCGAATTCAGCGTAAGCTCGGTGCCTGAGTTGTTTATCTTTACCACACCGTC
>JBGUUF010000310.1:0-2166 GCA_045133435.1 Acutalibacteraceae bacterium | reverse complement strand
TGTCATGCTGAACGGCGAAATCATATCATCCTCAAGAATTCGCAGAGAACTTGGCAATGGAGATATGCAGTCATCCGCAAAGATGCTCGGCAGATTGTTCAGCTACGATTTTGAGGTGGTGGGCGGCCGTCATTTGGGCAGAACCCTGGGCACGCCCACTATCAATCAATATTTCCCTGAAAATTTCGTTATTCCTATGTACGGTGTGTATGCGTCCGTGACGGAAATTGACGGTCGCCGTTATCACTCGGTTACAAATATCGGAGTCAAGCCGACCGTAGGCTCTGACAAACCACTCAGTGAAACTTGGATTCCCGAGTTCAGCGGAGATTTATACGGCAGGCGGATAAGGGTAAACTTGGTTCAATATATGCGCGGCGAACAGAAATTCGCTTCGGTCGAAGAATTGAAGCAGGCAATCATTCAAGACGGTGTAAACTCAAAAAGCTTGACAGTAGATTATCTTGGAGAGGAAGCGAATAAACATGGATTTTGAACCTGAATCTCTCACGATTTCATGCGTTGTAACCGAAGCCATGCTTGAATCCACGCTCGGCTGCGGTGATACTGATAAATACTCCACCGCGATGATGGTCGCACTGATGGAGCAGGCGGCGAAGCAGTTGGCGGCACGGCATTTAAGCGAAGGCTTGACGACGGTCGGCGTGATGATAAATACCACCCACGTCGCGCCAACCGTTGCGGGAGTTACCGTGCATGCAACGGCGACACTGCTGGAGCATTCTGACGGGCAGTTTTATTTTGAGGTAACGGCGCGCGACAATATGGGGATAATCGGCGAAGCTACGCACCAGCGCGTAACGGTGCCAATAAATAAGTTTAACGAAAAAGCAAGAATTCGAGGTGGCTTTTAAATGGGAAAATTTAAGTGTATTTTGCTGGATTTAGACGGTACGCTGTTTGATACCTCCGAGGGAATCATGTCGTGCTATAAAATGGGTCTTGAGCATTTCGGCATGTTTGTGAATGATGACAGCGAGCTTCGCAAGGTAATGGGTCCGTCGCTGTACATAAGCTACCGCGATTTTTACGGGCTTGACGAAGAACAGGTCAAAGAGGCTGTTAGAATATATCGCGAGCATTACAACGGCGGCGGCATATATAAATGCCGTTTGTATGACGGCATGGAAAATACGTTGAAATCACTAAAGGCGAACGGCTTTACAGTATGTGTAGCGACCTCAAAGCCGCAGGTCATGGCAGAAAAAATACTGAATCACTTCGGACTTGCCGAGTATTTCGATACGATTTGCGGGGCGGAACTCGATGGGAGCAGGAGTGACAAGATCGAACTGATCGACACAGCGTTAAAGCAAGTTGGCTTTACAGATAAAAATGATGTCGTAATGGCGGGCGACAGATTTTATGATATCAAAGGCGCGATCGGCGCGGGAGTGCATTCGATCGGCGTAACTTACGGCTTCGGCACAAAGCAGGAGCTTGTTGAGGCGGGGGCGGAATACATCGCCGATACGCCCGAGGATATATTGAAAATAGTAATGTGATTTTGCCGGCATCTGCGATTACAGGTGCCGGTTAGTTATTTTTGAAATTTATCTGTAAAAATGCGGCATAATATGGTATAGTAATATTGATAGGATTTTTTCTTACATAGGAAAGCGGGCGATTATTACGTTTAATTTGACAGTTGAAACCGATTCGTTTGCAGACGAGCTTTGGAACTTGCTTGCAAACATTTTTGATTCCGTAGGCGGAATAACATTTTTTGCGCGATTGATTATACCTGTCCTGGCGATAATCATATTGTCGCGATGCATAAAATCAATGCTCTCAGGGCATGAAGCACCTGAAGTGTGGGCATATCTCGACGTGGACGGCTTCGGCAGAATTCCCGTAAGTCATTGGGAAAACACGATAGGACGTTCGTCGTCAAGCGATATTGTGATAGATTACCCCACGATTTCACGCTCACATGCAGTGTTGATACGCGATGAGAACAAACGATGGACTATCTCTGACTTTGATTCAAAGGGCGGGATAACTGTTAACGGAAAGCCTGTAAATGGCACTGTAGCTGTGCCTGCGGGAAGTACGTTGATGCTCTCAGACGTTAAAGCAAAGTTTCTTGTAACGCGTCAAAACGGGTCTCATAAAGAAACCAATAAAAAGGTCGCACGCATACTT
>JBGUUF010000309.1:0-3941 GCA_045133435.1 Acutalibacteraceae bacterium | reverse complement strand
TCGGCGATTACGTCAACATCACCGACGGTTCAGAGAGCGAGGATTTTGATGAAGGTCAGGGTATGTCGTTATGAACTACGCTGAATTTGTCCGACAGCTTGAACAGCTGAACGAAGGCGACGTATATGTATCACCTGACTTTCAATGCGACCGCACAGGCGGCTATCCCACCTCGCTCTGCGTGAATTGGGATAAGTGCAAGGCTTGGCTGCAGCTCAATGACAGTATTGACGTCGACGGCGTGGATATTGCCAAGTATGAGCAGCTCTGCGCTGATTTCGGAATCAGAAACTGCTTTGACACGGAGCAGTATAATCAGATTCTTTCGTCACTCGGCGAGGATGCGGTGCAAAGCGCCTCGCTTCCCGAGGACGAGGAAGACTTCAATTTCAATTTATAAAACTACTACAGAACAGGATGAAGAATAAATGATTGTAAGTTATCAAAAATTCAAACAAAAATATGGTCTGCTCGACGAGGCGTGCCATCAGTGGTGCGCCTTTGCCGCGTCAGACAGAAGCCGGATGGACGGTGCCGGTTTTGGAGAATTCTATGAGAAGCTCTCCCTTGAAAGGTATAAGGAATACCGTCAGAATCCCGATACGTTTAGCATCACCGACAAGAGCGGCACGGTTGTTCTTCCGCTTTCCAACGCTGAATCTAATCAGCTGGAAGAGCTTGTCGCCAACGCTCTGTGCGGCTACACCGACAAGGCTACCGAGGATGTGCTGTTGGGATTGGAAATCAAATTCGCTGTAGTCAATGGCGAAACATCTATGGAAGGGATGAGCTTTTAATGGGATTTCTCTGGTTTTTCTTGGGTATGATGGCAGGCGGCTGCTTGGCGGTTCTGCTGATGTGCTGCTTGTCCATCCACCGGATCAACAAATACGAGGCGGAGATTCACAGACTCCGCAGCATTGTCGAGAACACGAATAATTCTCGATAAGAAATAAAACTACAGGGTATCAATCGCAAACCCCGCGGCGAATGATACCGTCCGATCTCCGCGGGGATTGGTACCCTCGGAAACGAGGGATCAAAATCAGAACACCGGTATCACGAGTAGGAAACAAAACATCGATCCTACACATCATCTATAACCTGTTTCCGCTTCATTACGGCAGGTTCATAGATGTATTCGGCGGCTCGGGCAGCGTATTGCTCGGCAAGCCGACAATAGACGCCTTTGAGGTATTCAACGACTTTGACCGCAATCTGGTCAATCTCTTCCGCTGTATGAAAGCAAGGCCGATGGCGGTCATCCGCGAGCTCGGCTTCTGCAATCTCAACGCCAGAGATGATTTTGACGTTATCAGAAGGTTCTTCGAACATGAGGTTTTCACCGATGAATATCTTGCCGAGGAATTGGAGCTGACGGAAATCATATTGCCGCCGCTTCAGGCAAAGGAGCTTAAGGAGATTTTCCTGAAATATACGCAGGACTATGATGTTCGCAAAGCGGCGATGTATCTCAAATTACAGCGCTACAGCTATTCAAGCAGCGGTAAATCATACGCTTCTCAGCCGTTCGACATTCGCAAGCTGTTTTACTTGATTCAACAGCTTGAAAAGCGCATGGCGAACGTGATCGTTGAGAATCAGGATTTTGAAACGCTTGTGCGGCACTATGACCGCGACGACGCTTTCTTTTATCTTGATCCGCCGTACTTCTCAACCGAGGGAATGTATCCCGGCGGCTTCGGCACGGACGATCATGAGCGGTTGAGGGATTTACTGTTTTCCATCAAAGGCAGGTTCCTGCTGTCGTATAACGATTGCCCCGAGATTCGGGAACTTTACAGGGATTGTGAAATCTTCAGCTTTTCCCGAACACATTCGATGGCTCAGCGTTATGAGGCAGGAAAAGAATTTAAGGAATTATTGATCGCAAACTATGACTTCTTTGAGCGTATCAAGAATCGACCGCAACAGCTGACTCTTTTTGACGACGCCGGGAAGATGGACTATTTTAATAAAATTTTGAAGGAGAGTAAGATTTAATGAAAATTATTTCAGTAACAGCACAGCCCCATATTTTCATCACAATGCCCGTAGAAGCACTTATTGAAGCGGGAATCACCCCAACTGATGCTGTCGAAATCTATGCGGAGGACGGCAAGGTCATCATTCACAAGTTGGAGTCGGAGGACATTGAGAGCTTCGAATGTGACGAAGACTGCGTGAACTGTCCGTTCCGAATTATCGACTGCGCACACGAAAAGACGGCTTAAGGAGGAAAGTATGACCGGAGATATTATTTTCAGATTTTTGGGAAAGCACGGAAAAATCACCATCCCCTACGCCATCAGGGAAAGCCTTGATTTACAGCATGGGGATATCCTTTCCTTTGAGGAACTGGACGACGACAGAATCATCATCAGCCGCGAGAGCCTTTGCGTCTGCAACGCGAGAACGCCGATTGAGGAAAAGAAGGAAACCCTCCTTGACTTCCTCAACAGTCTTTCGCCCGAGCAGAAAGCGGCGGCGCTTGTCCATTTGTCAATGCAAGTTGCAAGTCAGCAAGGGAGCGCGGAAAATGCCTGAGTTCAAGCCGCTTTACCGCTATACGCTTCAAAACGCGAACGAGTTCGACGAGGTGGAGCAGTGGCGCGAGAGCCACCGCGAAAACTGCAAGTGCGCCAACGACATCACTGATGCCATCAACAGCCACTATCACGACAACCGGCTCGACGACTGCGTTAAGCCGCTACTGGACCAATACGGCTTTGACCGCGTCAATTGGGTGATCGCCAACACAATCCGCGAGGGCATCCGGGACGGCAGATATTCAGCAGAAAATAAGGAGTGGGCTGAAGGCTTTGATGTTTTGAGCAGCGACCAGAATTGGCACTTCTGCGTGACAGCCCATCCCGGTTTGGTCGATATCTTCGCCAATCAGCTCAGAGCAGCATGGAATGAGCTGGGACTGTTCGATAGAGCTGCCGTTACCGACGAATCGAACTACGAGGATCAACTGCTGATTCTCAAACCGACGGTATTGAAAAATGAATACCGCACGCCCGATTATCAGCTTTTCTATGCCACCGACGGCTTTGGATGCGACCCGAAAAAGATCGGCGCGCGGGTGTTTGGCTTCTTTTTGAAGGACGACGAGTTTACGTCTTTCCGTCGCCATGATTTTTACGGCGTAGCCAATGACGCGGCATTACCGGATTGGGCGCTCGAAAAGCTCAACGACATCAGAGATAAGTTGGACATGGATGAAAGCGATACAGCTTTGGAGGTGAATCAATCGTGAGAGTAAAAATATATCAGATGAATGCTGACCGTGACCTTCACCTGATTAAGTTTCTCAGCTTAGAAAGCATGAAGAAATTTATGGGCGTGGATTCTGTCGACCCCTCGCTTTACGACGAGGTGTTCAACGCGGAGTTGGATACCGACGATCTCGAAGACATCTTTGTGCGGTTCAACACGGAAAAACACCCGCTTTTCAGAGGTCACTCACTTTCAGTATCCGACGTGGTCGTTACCGGCAAGGGAGCGTTCTTCTGTGACAGTGTCGGCTTTGAGCAAATTGATTTTGACGAGTCGTTGACGCAGAAGCCGGACGATCTCATGCGCGTGCTTTATGTCGAACCCGGCAAAGTACCGTATGAAGCGGAGATTCGCAACGAGCTCCGCAGTATGCAGCACGCCGTCTGTGACGGTCTCATTGAACCGATTTTCATGGACGACGGCTGTGTGCTTGTCGGGAATGAAGAAAGCAAGCTCAGAGGAATGCAGGGCAACCGTCATCTTGACGGCGGCGGAGTCCTCGCCGGACCCTTCTTCATCTGCGGCGACGCGGGCGAGAATTTCAGATCGCTGACGGATGACGAGGTCAGCAAATACATGGAAAAATACGCGGAACCCGAGGATATCAGCGATGAGGAAACGCAGGCTGACGTCGGGTTCACACTTTTTGGATTTTGAAA
>JBGUUF010000308.1:0-1860 GCA_045133435.1 Acutalibacteraceae bacterium | reverse complement strand
AGGGGATAAAGAAAGGCGGGATATTTATGGATGAATCATTGTGTGTAAGAGAACAAATTGAGAAAATCGAGCAAACCACGCTGTCGCCTTTTGCGACACTTGCCTGCAATTCTCTGGGACGTGACCGCAGTGAACCTCAGTGCGAACTGCGCACCGTATTTCAGCGCGACCGCGACCGTATCATCCATTGTAAGGCGTTCCGCCGTCTCAAGCATAAAACGCAGGTGTATCTGTCGCCCGGCAACGACCATTTCCGCACCCGTTTGATTCACACGATAGAGGTCGCGCAGGTTTCGCGGACGATAGCGCGCGCACTCAGACTGAACGAAGACTTGACTGAAGCTATCTCGCTCGGTCACGATTTAGGGCATACGCCGTTCGGTCATGCGGGCGAGAGAGTGCTGGACATCGTTATGAAATCGCAGGGCGGCTTCCGACACTACGAGCAGAGCGTTCGCGTGGTGGAAAAGCTCGAAAAGGACGGCAAGGGTCTGAATCTGACCAAGGAAGTGCGGGACGGCATACTGTGCCACACGCGCGGTCAGGAGGCATTTACTCCCGAGGGAAGGATCGTGCGCATCGCCGATAAAATCGCGTACATGAATCATGACATCGACGACAGCATCCGCGCGGGAATTCTTTCCGAAGATGACATCCCGCAGAATCTCAGGGATGTTTTGGGCACAGGCTCGTCCGTGCGCATAAACAACATGATAGTGAATGTTTACCAAAACAGTCACAACGGAAATATCGCCATGTCAGACGAATTTTCCGAAGCATTTTACGGTCTGCATGATTTCCTTTACCGCACGGTCTACAAGGACAGCGAAGCGAAAGCCGAAGAGGGCAAGGCGGAGGATATGATAGAAATAATGTTCCATTATCTCTGCAACCACCCCGACTTGGTTCCCGAGGACTATCGTCAGATCATGCGGGAGGAAGGCATAAAGCGCGCAGTCGCGGATTATATCGCCAGTATGAGCGATACATATGCCGTCGATTTGTATAAAGAATGGTTCATCCCGAAAGGCTGGGATACCAAATGATCTGCGGTCAACAATTTTTGGCAGGGTGGGAAGCAAGTGGCAATTCCGAATGAATTTATAAATGAGGTAAAGGCGAGAAACGATATAACCGAGGTGATAGGCGGCTACGTCAATCTGAAGCGCAACGGCAGGACATCAAAGGGGTTGTGCCCGTTTCACTCCGAAAAAACGCCGTCCTTTACGGTGTTCGGCGATACAAGCTCGTTTTACTGCTTCGGCTGTCAAGCGGGCGGCGACGTGATAGGCTTTATTCGCCGCATCGAAAATCTCGACTATGTGGAGGCAATTAAATTCCTCGCCAACCGCGCGGGCATGCAGATGGTGGAGGAAAATAAAAACGACGGACTTTCCAAAATGCGTCTGAGAATACGCGAGCAAAACAGAGAAGCGGGGCGATTTTTTTACCGCACACTCTATTCTTCCGAAGGCAGACAAGCCTTGGATTATTTTCACAGCCGTGGACTTTCCGACGAAACCATACGGCATTTCGGATTAGGCTGGTCGCCCGACAGTTGGGATGCGCTGGCTCGTCATTTGGGAAATCTTGGATATAAGCACGAGGAAATACTCGCGGCTGACTTAGGATATAAATCCCGCAATGGCGGAGTTATCGACCGTTTCCGCAACCGAGTGATGTTCCCGATAATCGACCTGCAAGGCAGTGTGATAGGCTTCGGCGGTCGAAATTTCACCGAGGATGCACGTGGCGGCAAGTATGTAAATACCAGTGATACCTTAATTTACAAGAAAACAAACAATTTATTTGCGATGAATTTTGCAAAGAATAGTAAGAGCAATGAGCTTATACTGTGCG
>JBGUUF010000307.1:0-3727 GCA_045133435.1 Acutalibacteraceae bacterium | reverse complement strand
CTTAACCGCTATTCAATGAATAGCGGTGCGCCCCTTGACCCGGCAGGGAGCCTGCCCCCTGCACCTCGCGCCGCATACGCGGCTAATTTTGCTCTGCTCGCCTTTTCCAAACGATATTTTTCGGTCGTCTGCTCACGAAATAATTTGTCAGCAGGACCGAGGGAATCGTCAGAAAATACCAGAACACCGAGTACAGCAGGCATACCTGCCCCATTATATTCATAAATCTGTCGGAATAATCCCACACACCCATTCCGAGACGGATATTCACTATCCACCCCACCGCGAACTCCACCATCGTGACATACAGACTGCCGTAAGCGCATTTCACCCACAGACTTTGATTATAATGCCGCAGATTGCTCCAATGCATTATCATCAGGCAGAGTCCGCCCGTGAGCACCATCGTCCAGTGAGTATGACCGCGCCAGATTATCTCCAGCAGACCGTAGCCCACCGCGCCTGTCAAAAACATAAATATATATTCACCGCGTCTTGTCAAAATTCTCAGCTCCGTAAATTTTTAAATATTCTGCATTCCTGCATGAAATTTATTTTTTACATGCGCCGATAATTTATTCTCTGCGCGGCAAAAACACCGACTGCTTTCAATCAGAAATTAGTCGGTGCTATGGAAACGTTGATTAAGTCGATTCAGACCCTGCTTAGTAACGGACTTTCATCTGGGTCGATCAGAGTATCTATAGATTTTTCAATTTATTTGATGAAGCTCGTAGTCGTCAAATTCAAATATTGTTGCATTAAGCGCGTCCAAATCTTCGGCATTGTGGCTTGTAAAGATTATCGTACCGCCTTTTTCCAGATGCTGCTGCATGATTTCTCTGACTATTTTTATACCACTCTTGTCCAACGCGTTCATCGGCTCGTCCAATATCAATATCTGCGGATTTTCCATTATCGCCTGCGCTATCCTTAGACGCTGCTTATTTCCAAGGGAATATACCTTTACCTTTTTATCTATAAATTCATCAAGCTTGAGTTTGTGCACAGTCTTTTTTATATCCTTTTCGGTTATTTTATTCTGTATGCCCGCCAATATTTTTAAATTTTCAAAGCCTGTCAGCTCGTTCATGAAATCTGGAGCATTTATTGATATGCCCGCATCCTCTATAAATTCAACATCCTCCCCCAACACCTTGCCGTCTATCGTTATCTTGCCTGAGGTTGGAGCAGCAAAACCGCATATTATCTTCATCAGCACACTTTTGCCGCAGCCGTTGTAGCCAGTAAATGCATAACAGCCGCCGCGCTGTAATTTTAAAGATACATTTCTGAACACAAGCTTGTCTTTATATTCCTTCGATACATTTTCCAAAACTATATAATCACTCATAATTAATCCTCCATATTATATTTCAGCTTTATAAATCTGTCGATTTAGTATGCACATCAATATTGTTGCAACTAAAATATTCACAAAAAATCCACACACTGAATTAATTAGACTGTAATCAAGGCAGATAATCGCTATATTCTGCGTCATTATGTCAAATATAAACACAATGTAAAAGACTGCAAATGCCGTAAAAAAGCTTACTCCACTGTTTTTGCTCAACATCACTGTCGAAATCAGCAGCGTCATGCTAAAAAGCACCAAATACATTCTCGCTGCATATATGATATACGCGCACAGTATTCGTATATCAAAATCACATCTGCCGAATATCGCTGCCCAAAGCGCAAAATTCGCCAATACGATGCCAAGTGCCTGCAATGCAAGCCGGGCAGACGTTATAACTGTATATCGCATAAGATTCTTTCTGCTTTGGTATCTGTGAGCCAGCATATACATCAGCTTTCGTTCCTCATATTTATTGGAAATAAAAAAGAAAGTACAAAAGCACAGCACAGCGGAAAAACCTATAATAAGCTGAATGTCAATATTGGATATTCCGCATTTTATCAACGAATTGTAGTTATAAGACAGCAGATCAAAGTAAAATGACGATTTTCCTATCGCCTCATTTCCGCCTGCATTGAGAAACATTACGCAAACAGCTGCCGATGAAATTGATATAAAATAAAGCGGCATATATTTTCTGAAATTTATTTTCGACTTCAAGGGCTTAGCATGTCCGCTGCTCGGCATAAGCCATAATACAGAGAGAATCAGCAGACAAACCGAGTATGTAAGTGCGACGTTTGCAAACGGAATATATCCCGCCGAATTAGGTGCGCTGAGACAGTAAAAGGGAAATCCGATAAGATAGAAGTTTTCCACAAACATATTCAGCAAATAAGTTAAGCACACCCACGAAATCACCATGAGCATAATATACTTTACATTCCACTTGCTTAAAAGGATAGCACTTAATATATTATATATCATAAATGTGGCAAATCCGTATGCTATATAAGAAATAAATCCCCACATAAACAGTTCTTTTCCAGCTATAAAACAATAGAGAAGATTTATTATATTTATTCCAAAAAAGTAAACCAGACTACTTTTGAGATAAATCTTCAGATAATACAAAAATACTTTTTTGGAACTTAGTAATCTCGAATAAATATACTGATTATCATAAATTATATTTTTATTAGGGAAATAATAAAGAAAATACACAACAAACACAAGCAAATCGTCCTGAAAGCAGTTAAATCCCGGCATATGGTAATTTAGATTGGACAATATCAGTGCGAATGTGTATATTCCCCACGAAATCAGCATATTCCTGCCTGCAAAATTCAACTTTTTAAGTTTAAAGTCAAACACCCAATTTTTCACCGTCCTCATTTTTGAAGTTACGAACCAAAGTCACAACTACAAACGCTATTACAGGTATATAGCTTACGCCGACTAATGCTGTTGACGGCATTATCGCTCCTTGAGCTACTAACGGAAATGTTGGTGCAAATATAGAGAAATCGAAATAATTTGGCTCAGGTATCGCAGGAATGCATTGGAAAATCACTGTAAGAACAAGGTAATATACTGTTGGAATTGATATAATTAAATATTTCTTCTCGGTGTAAAAAGCTACTGCCATAGTAAAAAGGGAATAAATAAAAGGGAAAATCATGTATTTCATTATGCTTTCCAAAGCATAGTAAATCACAGGATGATTATAATAAAAGCCTGTTCCAAGCACATCGGCAAACAAATCTCTGCCATAAAGCTCATGCTCGGCAAAAAGAAATTTTCCCACCAAGCCGCATCCTGCTAATATATATAAAATAAATGCCAACAAAATCGCCATGGATGAAACGGCTGCATGTTCAAAAATCGACGACAAGAGAAATTTTTGGTATTTTTGCGCTCTGGGATAGGCATAAGGGAAAAGACCACTGCGCTCATCTACAAAATTCATAACAGAAAGCGATACGATTATGGGCAGTAATATCTGTAAAAAGGAAAAGCCTAGTATAATATAATCTTCAAAATTTAAGAGACGGTAAAAATAATCATCTCGAGATGAATACTCCGGACTTTCAACATAGAAAAATAGATTAATAAAATAATCTGACTGAATTCCCCATGACAAAAATGAGATACCAAAAAACAATAAAAAACTCAGTATTGTATATTTATTTATAATCCTGTTTTTGTGCACGGTGTGACCTTCTTTCTTTACATTATTAACAATTATCTGAAACAGCAATACTATTGAACAATATTATTATGTATTTCAATAGTATTGCTGTTAAATAAATTTACATCATCATAAAATTACGGCGCCCATGTGCCGCCTACAAGAGTCTTAGT
>JBGUUF010000306.1:0-1929 GCA_045133435.1 Acutalibacteraceae bacterium | reverse complement strand
ATAATATGTAATAATGGATTATAATAACATATAACCCCAGTAATATGGAAATCAAACGACAAGGGTGGTAATCACTTATGCAGGATATGGTCAAACGTATCGTTGAAATGGATAAACACGCCCGCGAGCTTACTGACGAAGCAAAGCGCCTTAAAGTCGGCTCTGAGGACAGAATAATCGCCAAAAAAGAAGAGCTGCGGCATTCATATGAAGAAAAGGTAAACGCACGTCTGGAGCTTATCAGACAGGCTGAAGCCAAGACCGCCGAGGATGAACTCAAGGACATTCTCAAAAAACAAAAAGCAATTGAAGAAAATCTGAATGATATGTATGCTCAAAACTGCGACGCTTGGGTGGATGCAATAGTTGCCCGCGTCATAGGAGATGAATAATAATGTCCCAGGCTTCAAATGTTCTGCTTACCAAAAGCCGCGCGATGTTCGGCAAAAGTCTCACAGGTCAGAATGTAACCGACCTGCTGAACTGCCAGACAGTCACAGAAGTCGCGGCTTATCTCAAAAACAACACACATTACTCGGAGGCTCTCCGAAAAATCGACGACTCCACCGTTCACCGCGGACAGCTCGAAGCCGCTTTGGATGAGCTGCTTCACAGCGAGTTGACTTCGCTGGCGAAATACGACGTTGATGCGGGCAAATACGCGCTCACATTCTCGGTGTATCAGCATCAGATACGAGAAATTCTGAATTTCCTGCGACTGCTCTCGGCAGGTCGTGCGGCTGAATATGTATTCACGATACCATCATATGCCTCAAAAAAAGGCGGCATTGACGCTATCAGACTTTCTCAGGCGAAGAATTACAACGAATTTCTCAATGCAGTAAGCAGTTCCTTTTTCTTTAAGGTGCTGCGTCAGATGGCTCCGTCGGACGGCAAGACCATCGACTACACGATGATCGAGCACGCACTTTATTCTCAGCTTTTTAAATATACTGAGGATATTATCAATAAAAAATTCGGCGGTCGTGACCGCGAGGATCTGTTGGGACTGCTCAGCGTAACCACCGAGCTTAACAGCTTCCTCAACATCTACCGCGTCAAGAAGTACTACAGCTCATGCGGTGAGGATCTGGCGCGTTCACTGGTTTTCGATTTTAATTATAAAATATCAAAAAAGACATACGAAAAAATGCTGAAGGCGGAAAATGCCGACGATGTGCTGGAGATTTTCCGCAACGAAACATTCTACGGACGTGAGATCGGCAACTTGGACGATAAATTTATCGACCAGCTCGTTGACCGCCTTACCTACAAGCGTGTGCGACACTTGATGCGCTTTTCCACAAACCCGACCGTGGCGGTATTCTCCTACCTCATGCTTTCGGGCATAGAGCGCAAGGATATTGTTACAATAATTGAGGGCGTGCGTTACCGCATGCCGCCGGATGACATTGCATCATTGATAACTATTGCCTAGTGCAATTTAGGAAGGATTCCATTTAAATTAAGGAGTAATTATATGGCTGTTATTAAAATGCGGCTTCTGAGTATTATCGGAAGCATCGACCAGCTCGACTCTGTTCTGGATGCCTGTTGTTCTTCGGAAAACTTTCACCTTGACCAGGCGATGAGTTTCTTCAAGGATAAGTCGGATTTCGTCTCGCTCACCGACGAAAACCCCTACACCTTTTACTTGAACAAACTCAACGAGGCTATTAAAATGGCCCGCCTGGAAGCAAAATCTGTCGAGGATTCCGATCTGCTGATGAACTGGGACGAGATCAAGGATTACGTCGAGACTACCTCCAAACGTCTGGCCGATTATCAGAACGAGAAATTCAACCTGACACAGGAGATCGAAAATTGCAACCGCTCTATGGAGCAGTTCAAGCACTTCCAAGGCTTTGACATGAAGCTGGATGAGATATTCAAGTGCGAATTCATCAAGGTGCGCTTCGGACGACTGCC
>JBGUUF010000305.1:0-2309 GCA_045133435.1 Acutalibacteraceae bacterium | reverse complement strand
TGTGGTGGTTTCGCAGAAAACCGCTAAATTTAAGATGTTTTTCCGCGAGATTCACAAAATAAAAAACGTGCTGTATGTTGAAAGAGCTGACAAGACAGGCGAAATTCCCGCTGATTTACGGCAGGCTGCTGATGATACCGCCGCACTGCTTACCATGACCACAGGCTCGACAGGAAAGCCGAAAATTGCCATAAGGACGCACAGACACTTGTATGAACAGCTCAGGCTGGTGAGTATGAATATAGATCACAGTCTTGAGCATGAATATGTGCTCACGACATCTTATATGTATGTTTTTGCCAACATTCTCAGCGGATTCACTACTGTGTTGACACAGGTCAAGCTGTCTAAGGATTCCCCGAAAACATTGGAGAAAAAACTGCGTTTTTTTGAAAATGTTCCGGTAAGCATGATAATCACCTCTCCTGATTTCTGCCTCAAGACGCGAAATATTTTTCCGAATTTAAAAAAGGTGTATTTCGGTGGCGCGATACTGACTTTGAATGAAGCTAAAAGTATCGCCGCAAATTACAGCGGAGCAGATATTGAGTATATATACGGTGCGACCGAGTGCAATCTGATAAGCAAGATCAGACTCAGCACATACATCGACCGACTTTCTAATGAACGGATTTCAGTTCTGGGCAAGGTGGTAGATGGCGTGAGCATCAAAATCGGTGAACACAATCAAATTATGGTGACGAGCGATGCATTGCTCGAAAATTATTTGAATGCCGATGACTGCGGAAACAAGAGCATTGACGGTGACAATGTAATATGGCATACCACCGGCGATGCGGGTGAATACAAGAACGATATGCTGTATTATTTCGGAAGAAATGACATGTATATTATGCTTGATGGAAGGGGGCAGACGGTATACAGCTCGCAGGCAGAGCAGGATTTGATAGTAAATTTTGATTTTATAAACAAATGTGCAGTAATATGCAAGGCTGAAAAGCTTTATTTGTTTGTCGAAGTTAAAAGCCATAAAAAAACTTCATTACAGAGTGTTAGAGAGTATTTGTGTGAAAAGTACGGTATAGAGCATATCAAAATCGTGAAAATGCGTAAAATACCGTGTGATGTAAAGCATCATACCAAGATAAATTATACCAAATTAAAGAAAAAATAAAAGGATGTAAAAAGCAATGAGTTATTCAGTACATAACATTATGGCTGCAAATTATGATAAATTTGGCAACGATCCTTATATTTTTGAGCGCAGTGCAGACGGATTTGTGCCTCATTCATACAAGCAGTTCGTAGATAATGTTCACAGCTTTGCGGCGTATCTGCAGGGAATAGGGCTGTGCGGCAGTAATATCGGCATATACAGTGAAAATTCCTACGGCTATATGGTAGCTGATGCAGCGATCATGGGCTATGTGGGGGTTTCAGTATGCATGTCCAAAGATTGGCAGTTTTTTGATGTCAACAATGCGGTTGAGAATATCAAGTTGAAAGCTTTGATTTACAGCGAAAAAATGACGGCGGTTGTAGATAGGATCAAGGAAAAATATCCCAATATCATTTACATTCCGATGTCTGAGGTCACACAGCCGAGAGAGTGCAGTGTAACGAGCAGCGATGTTGATACTGCCGTATGCTGCAAGGTAATATTCTCGTCTAGCACGACAGGAATGCCAAAGGCGGTCATGCTTTCGCAAAACAACATGTTCTCCGGTTGGGAAAATCTTTACAAAAGGGCGCCGATGAACCATAGCGACAGGTGCTATCTTTTTCTCCCGCTGAATCATACCTATGCCTCAGTTTGCACTTTTCTTTATTCCATGATTTCCGGTATGAACATATACCTTTGCAGCAACACGGCGAATATTATGGAAGAGTTGAATATGGTGCATCCTACTGTATTCTGCTCGGTTCCGCTTATACTGAACAGGATTTATAAAGCATGCATGGAGGGCGGTCTTGACCCGAATGCTTTGACTGGCGGCTGTATAAAGTATCTGTTTTGCGGAGGGGCGCATCTTGATAGCGAAATGAAGCGGTATTTCAGAAGCCATAATATAAATCTGCTCAATGCTTATGCGCTGACTGAAACCTCGTCTATTTTGAGTATCGAATATCCGGATGATGACGACATGGAAACCGTGGGGACTATCTTTGAGAATATCGAGGTCATTATTGACGACAAGGACGAAAATGGCGTCGGTGAAATCAAGGTCAAGGGCGAGAATGTGTTCCTCGGCTATTACGGCAATGAAGCTCTCACCGCCAAGTCCTTTGACGAAAACGGCTATTTTCTCACAGGCGATTTGGGGTATATCATCGGCAATAAGCTGTAC
>JBGUUF010000304.1:0-6818 GCA_045133435.1 Acutalibacteraceae bacterium | reverse complement strand
AAAACCGCTGGAATTCAGCCTGAAACAGCCCCAAAACGAGCTGAATATAGGCGATGAATTCAAGCTCCGCTATGAGATACTGCCGATGAATTCAACCGACGCAGTAACGTGGAAGAGCGACAACGCGGCAATAGCGACCGTTGACAAGAACGGCGTTGTGACTGCGGCAGGTCAGGGCACATGCACGATAACAGCGGTAACGGCTAGTGGTCTGGAGGCTTCGGTGAAGGTGACATGCGTTGTCCCTGCGGAGGCTATCGTGCTCAGCAATGAGACGCGCTCGGTTTATCAGGGCAAGGAATTCAATCTGACCGTAGAATACACCCCGTCAGAATCCAAAGAGAAGATAGTTTGGACTTCGTCAGACCCCAAGGTGGCTTCGGTGAATTCCAAGGGCAAGGTGACGGGCGTTTCGTTCGGTACTGCGACGATATACGCAAACACGGCGAGCGGCGCGGCGGCATACTGTAATGTCAATGTCATAGCCAAGGCGGAAATGCTCACGCTGGATGTCAAAAAACTGACGCTCAATGCGGGCACAGAGCACAAATTAAATGCGCACATACTGCCGTCGTATTCTCCCGAAACGACCGAGACCTGCGTGTGGTCGTCTACTGACGAGCAAGTGGCAGTCGTGGATGAAAACGGTCTGGTATCGGCGGTCGGTGTCGGCACATGCATAATAAACTGCAAGATCGACGGCGAGCTTATTTCAAAGTGTCAGGTCACGGTAAGACTGCCCGCAGAATCGGCGGAAATAACGGCTGATAAAACCGATATTTATATAGGCGATGTGCTGGTGCTCAAAGCCAAGCTGACCCCTGAAAATACCACGGATACGTTGGAATGGTCATCGGATAATAATGAGGTGGCATATGTCACCTCAAAAGGTTCGGTCAAGGCGAAGTCTCGCGGCACGGCAACGATCACGCTCAAGGTGACTAACGAGGTCAGCGGTAAATACGTTACCTGTCAATACAAGATAAACGTGCTCAGCAAGGCGGACGGCATCGAACTCAGCCGAAGCAGTATTTCGATGAACGAAGGCGCGTCAGATGCGCTCACATATCAGCTTACTCCGTCCGACAGCAACGATACCGTGCGCTGGTACTCGTCGGATGAATCGGTTGCGACAGTGCGAAGCGACGGTCTGATAACGGCAGTCGGCAAGGGAACATGCTATATTTACGCCGAGACGGGCAGCGGTCATACCGCGAAGTGCAAAGTCGATGTGAACTGACGCGCAGTTTAAATCAAAATTACCGAGGTATATTCGGAGGTGCTTTTTAGAATATTATGAAGGATTACAGAAATATGTCATGCGCCGCCTGCGGCGTGATATTCGATGAACAATCTGATATAGTCGTATGTCCCGAATGCGGCGCGCCGCACCATAGAGAATGCTGGAAGGAAACGGGACACTGCGCCTGCGAGGAACAGCATGGCGAGCAGTATGAGTGGCAGCCCGAAAAGACCGCCGACAGCGGTAATTCCGCAGGCGGCGCGGAGACACCGTCATCGAATGAAAGCAGCAGAGAGATGGTAAAATGCCCTGTATGCGGCGGTGAAACTCCGAAGTCGGAGGATTATTGCGAGAAATGCGGCTATTATCTGGCTCACAGCCGCAAGGGTGCATATGACGGACCATTGGATGATTCCGAGCTTTTCAAAATGCTTAATATCAGCGAAGCTGAGCCGATCGACGGCATTCCCACGGGCGATGTAAAGCGATTTGTGGGCAATATGTGGATGTATTATATCCCGAGATTTCTGTCTATGGTAAAGAAAAAAAGCAGTGTCAGCTTTAACTTCACGGCATTTTTCACCAACGGTCTGTGGTTCGTAGCACGCAAAATGTATGGTTTGGGCGTGGCGCTCACTGTTATACTGGTGCTGATAACCGGCTACCAGACGTATTATTATGATGTGTTCAACTCCACGCTGGGCAGTCTGGCGGAGGATATAACGCTGTTCCAACTTATGAAGGATCACGAACTGCTTTTCGGCGGTCTGATGCTGAATTATTTCCTCACGCTGGTGCAGAATGTTAACATGCTGCTTTGCGGACTTTTCGGCAATAAAATGTATATGAAATTCTGTACAAAGAAAGTCAAGCGGATAAATGCTGAGGCTGCTGCGTCACATGCGACCACTGAACAGTTCAACGAAAAGCTTGAGATTGCTGGCGGAGTTTCCGTGCCCTACGCATTATGCGCGGGATTGTGTTATTTTGCTATATTATACGCCTTGCAGAGCGGATTATTATTTTAAAATAATGAAATATTTTTGAAGTGTTGTAATAATCGTATTTTTATGTTATAATTATTAAAAATCTATGCTTAATAATATTTTTACTGCTTAATAATGTTATTGGCTTTTTAGAAGGATGATGATTTTTGATGTGTAATAAAGTGCGTAAAGCCGTTATTCCTGCCGCAGGTTTGGGTACCAGAGTTTTGCCCGCTTCCAAAGCTATGCCCAAGGAAATGCTTCCCATCGTTGACAAACCGGCTATACAATATATTGTAGAAGAAGCCGTGGCAAGCGGCATTACAGATATACTTATCATAACCAACAGGGGCAAAAGCGACATAGAAAATCACTTTGACAGAATGCCCGAGCTGGAGGAGCGTCTTCTCGCGTCCGGCAGGCAGGAGGCCTATGATGCGGTCGTCAATATCACCAAAATGGCAAACATCTGCTTTGTGCGTCAGAAGGAAACAAAGGGTCTGGGACATGCTGTAAATTGCGCTCGTTCCTTTGTGGGCAACGAACCGTTTGCTGTACTTTTTGGCGACGATGTTATCATGGGTGAAAAGCCTGTCACCGCACAGCTTTGCGAGGCTTATGAAAAGTACGGTCTGGGCGTTTTGGGCACCAAGGAGATGTCTCCCGAGGTTGTAATGCGCGGCAGCTCACTCAAGCTCGAAGCCCTCGAAGGCGAAAGTAATGTGTTCAAATGCACTGATTTGGTGGAAAAAGTCAGCAGAAAGGAAGACTTGCTGAGCAACTACACCATCCTCGGACGCTGCATCTGCCCGCCTGAGATTTTTGATATTCTCGACCATACACCTTCGGGAGTTGGCGGAGAAATTCAGCTTACAGATGCACTTGCACAGCTTGCAAAGGGTGTCGGTCTTACAGCCGTGGATTTTGCCGGCAAACGCTATGATATGGGCAACAAGCTCGGAATCCTTCAGGCAACCGTTGATGTCGCTCTTACACATCCTGAAGTAAGCGAAGGTTTTAAGGCTTACATAAAGGAAATTGCAGCTAAGCTTTAATTTTTAGTCAATGGTAAATGTGCATAATTGACTTCTTGAAAGATTGTGCATGTTTTCGCAAAAATATAGATTATCACAAAAAAATCATGTATAAATGCCCCATTATTTTTAAAATTGCTATTGCACATTGCGTTTAAATATTGTAAAATTAAAAGAGCGGTTCATTAGCAATTATCACAAAACCAAAGGGGCATTTCGCATGCCGTGAATATTCATGGTCTGCGGTTTGTCGGAAAGGACGTAATTTTAATGAAAAAAAATAAGAGCCTTATAGCTACTCTGCTGTTTTTCTCGATGCTTCTCGTAGCAAGCATCGGCGGTCTGAGCGTGTATGCCGGAGATGATACTGCGGCAGCAGATGATACTTCATCTGTAGCGGAGGACACCGCAACTACAGTCGTTTCAGGCTGCGACCTCAAGACAGAGGACTTGATAAAGGTCAAAGTAAAGCAGTACGGCTTTTCAATGCTCGTTCCTGATGGAAATGTTACATCACTTGACAGCCCGACTGCGAATTTCACCGCTGTGGGATATTCGCGTCCTTATTTCATTGAGCAGGGCTGCGCAATGCAGGTATTTACCGATAGCGACAATTACTGCGCGGTCAGTGTGTTTGTAGAGGACCTCGATTCTCTGTATAATTACTATGGTAATTACAACACACTTAGTCAGGAGCAGCAGGATGAACTGATTCAGAATGCTCTTGATAACGGCAACGAGACTGCTGAGTTTGTAAAAATCAACGGTCGTACTTATCTCCAGTCGTATGTTTCCGATTCCAGCGATGATACAGGCGATGTTTATGAGCAGTATCAGTTCACAACTGTTATTGACAACATACAGTATACGATCTACATTCAGACAACCAACGCTGTTGAAGCTGACAAAGCTGTTATCAATGACATGATCAAGTCCATCAAGCTCAGCGGCATGGGTCTCCAGCTCAATGCTATGGATATCACATTGATCGTTGTAGTTGTCCTGCTTGTTGTTGCTGTTGCACTCGCATATTTCTTCCTCTACAGAATAAGCGAATTCACCAAGGCAGGCGTCGAGAAGTTCGCGATCATCGGCTTTGATATGCCTCACACGGATGATGACGATGACGATGACGAGGACGAAGATGAAGAAGATGAGGACGACGATGAGGATGAAGCTGATTCCGTTGAAGAGGATGACGAAGATTCCGATGAAGATGATTCCGACGACGAAAGAATTATCAAGGACTAATCTTTAAATAATTGTCCGGCTGTGAATCCTTACTATTAGGAGGCGCAGCCGGATTTTCATTTTTGTGCGGAAGATGTATTGACAAAATCCGCCGCAGGTGTTATAATTCCAGTAATATCAATAAGGCAATGATGAGGAGGAGTACATACCTCACCGCATTTTCAGAGAGAAGACGGACGGTGCAAGTCTTTGTGCAGGCGGTATGGAAGTAGCCTCGGAGCTTTGGACTGAACGGGTGCGAGCCGCACCTAAGTAGACTCCAACGGAGCTTCACCGTTATCACAGAAGGCAGTATCGGATTAATTTTCACAATATCCCGTATTGACAGAGTGCGCGTCTTTCGCGAATTCAGGTGGTATCACGGACTTGTAATTCATGTTCGCCCTGAGCTGATAAATTTCAGCTTGCGGCGGACTTTTTTATTTGCCGAATGAAATTTTTATCCGAACATTCAAGACTAATTTTGAAAGGATTGACTGTAAATCATGGCTAAGGAAATGCCCAAAACCTACGACCCGCAGGAGGCCGAGGAAAGAATTTATAAGAATTGGATGGAAAAAGGCTATTTCCACACGGAAATCGACAAGAGCAAGAAGCCTTACACTATCGTAATGCCGCCGCCTAACATCACAGGTCAGCTTCACATGGGACACGCGCTGGACAATACTCTCCAGGATATACTCATCCGCTGGAAGAGAATGCAGGGTTACTGCGCACTGTGGCTGCCCGGCACCGATCACGCATCCATTGCGACCGAAGCTAAGGTCGTTGAGAAGCTCCGCAAGGAAGGCAAGACTAAGGAAGAACTCGGACGCGAGAAGTTCCTCGATGAAGTTTGGGATTGGAAGAAAGAATACGGCGGAAGAATCGTTAATCAGCTCAAGAAGATGGGCTCCTCCTGCGACTGGGACAGAGAGCGCTTCACAATGGACGAAGGCTGTTCCAAGGCTGTTACCGAGGTATTCAACAAGATGTACAAAGAGGGCTTGATCTACCGCGGCGAGAGAATCATCAACTGGTGCCCGCATTGCAAGACTTCCATTTCCGACGCTGAGGTTGAATTCGAGGAGAAGGACGCATTTTTCTGGCATCTGCGCTACCCGATCACCGACGGCAGCGGCTATCTTGAATTGGCTACAACCCGTCCCGAGACGCTCATCGGCGATACAGCCGTTGCAGTCCACCCCGAGGATGAGAGATACAAGCACCTCATCGGCAAGACCGTAACCCTCCCGCTCTTTAACAGAGAAATTCCGATCGTTGCCGACGAATACGTTGAAATGGACTTTGGAACAGGCGTTGTTAAGATCACTCCCGCTCACGACCCGAACGACTTTGAGGTTGGCTTGCGCCATAACCTTCCTGTGATCAACGTGATGAACGAGGACGCGACAATCAACGAAGAGGGCGGCAAATATACAGGCATGACCCGCGAAGAGTGCCGCAAGGCTATCGTTGCCGACCTCGAAGCAGGCGGATTCCTCGTAAAAATCGAGCCGATGAAGCACAATGTCGGCACATGCTACCGCTGCAAGACTATCGTTGAGCCGCGCGTATCAAAGCAGTGGTTCGTCAAGATGAAGCCGCTCGCAGAGCCTGCAATTGAGGCTGTACGCAGCGGAGAGACGCAGTTTGTTCCCGAAAGATTCGATAAAATTTACTTTAACTGGATGGAGAACATCCGTGACTGGTGCATCTCCCGTCAGCTTTGGTGGGGTCACAGAATTCCCGCATGGTACTGCGACGACTGCGGCGAGATAATCGTTGCCGCCGAAGCTCCGACCAAGTGCCCGAAGTGCGGTAGTGAGCACCTGCATCAGGATGAAGACACACT
Organism: Acutalibacteraceae bacterium; assembly: GCA_045133435.1. Classification (GTDB taxonomy): domain Bacteria; phylum Bacillota; class Clostridia; order Oscillospirales; family Acutalibacteraceae; genus RUG762. The sequence continues at coordinate 470 of JBGUUF010000304.1, read as the reverse complement.
CGACACATGGTTCTCCTCGGCACTGTGGCCGTTCTCCACACTCGGCTGGCCCGAAAAGACCGAAGAACTCGACTTCTTCTATCCGACAAGCACACTCGTAACAGGCTACGACATCATCTTCTTCTGGGTCGCGAGAATGATATTCTCGGGCGTACATCATATGAATGCCGCACCGTTCAAAAATGTTTTCATTCACGGTATCGTCCGCGACGAGCAGGGACGCAAGATGTCCAAGTCGCTCGGCAACGGCGTTGACCCGCTGCTCGTTATCAATCAGTACGGCGCAGACTCACTCAGATTCTCGCTCGTCAACGGCATCAGCCCCGGCAGTGACATGCGTTACAGCGAAAAGAAGGTTGAGTCCTGCCGCAATTTCGCCAACAAACTGTGGAATGCCGCGAGATTCGTTATGATGAACGTCGAGGACGGCGATATGCCCGGAATCCCCGAAAATCTCGAGCTTGAGGATA
>JBGUUF010000303.1:0-11859 GCA_045133435.1 Acutalibacteraceae bacterium | reverse complement strand
ATTTTGATTGGCAATTATCCCCGTAACATTTTGCTTACTGCATTGTATTCAGCATTGTATATATCATGCTGTCGGTGCCTTGATTTCAGCGCGCCGTTCAGCGATTTGTTGAATTTTTGTGCCTGTGAGCCGGTTTATCTGTTATGCGGATAACGGCTTGCGGGCATTTTTGCGTTTCGGCTTAAATTTCCGCAGCCTGCCTTACAAGGAGATTTATTCTGAAATGATCAACATAAACGAAAACAATATAACCACACGTTCGCTTATCACACTTGAATTTGACAAGGTTCTGCAAATGCTGTCTGAATTTGCAGTTACCGAACACGCCGCGCAGAAACTTCTCGCCCTTTCCCCAATCCAGAATCTAAAAGATTTACAGCGGCACACCTCCGAGACTACTGCGGCGGCGGCTTTGCTGAATATGTTCGGCAATCCCCCGCTGTCCGACACCTCTGTGATAAAGACCTGCATTATGTCGGCGGAAAAGGAAGGCTTGCTCTCTGCGGAGGAGCTTGAGTCGGTGAGGAAATTCCTCGTCGCCTGCCGCGAGATGAAGAAGTATTTGGCGCGCGGCGAAGATACCGACGGCGCGAGCGTTGCGGTCTACGGCGGCTCGATAGACGAACTTGAATTCCTGCGCACCGAGATAGATAATTCCGTGCGCAACGGAAAGGTACACGACAACGCATCGCCCGAATTGAAAAACATCACCCGCAAGATAGAAAATATCACCTCGCAGATAAAGGTGCGTATGGAAGCCATGCTCCGCAAGGACAGAGAAAAATATTCTGATAATTTCATCACTATGCGCGGCGGCAGGCTGACTCTGCCTGTCAAAAAGGAATACAAAAACGCCATTCGCGGCAGTGTGATAGAGACTTCGGGCACAGGAGCGACGGTGTTTATCGAGCCGGAATGCGCGATGAAAATGCGTGCCGAGCTTAACGACTTGGAAATCGCAAAGGACAACGAGGTTCGCCGAATTCTCTACACGCTCACGGCATTTGTGAGCGACTGTGCGAGAGAGCTTCATCTGAATATCGAGGCGATGGAAACGCTGGATCTCGTCTTTGCCAAGGCGAAATTATCCTCCCACATGAGGGCGATCCCCGTGCCGATGACCTCCGAGCGCAGTGTGGTGATCAAAAACGGACGACATCCGTTCATCCCGCGCGACAAGGCGGTGCCGCTGAATTTTGAATTGAGCGAGGGTACACGCGGCGTGATAATCACAGGCCCAAACACGGGCGGCAAGACGGTGGCGCTCAAGACTATCGGACTGTTTTCGGTCATGGCGCAGTGCGGTCTGCATGTCCCCGCCGACGAGGGAACAGTACTCGCCATGAACGACAAGGTTCTGTGCGACATCGGCGACGGTCAGAGCATCAGCGAAAACCTCTCCACCTTCTCGGCGCATATCCGCAGTATCAATGAAATTCTCGCCGAAGCCACGCCGTACAGCCTTGTGCTGTTGGACGAATTAGGCTCAGGCACAGACCCCGCCGAAGGCATGGGAATTGCCGTGGCGGTGCTGGAGGAATTGCGGCACAGGGGCTGCAATATGTCGGCGACGACGCATTATCCCGAGGTCAAAAGCTACGCGGCGCAGGCGGAGGGCTTCATCAACGCGCGTATGGCGTTCGACCGACAGACGCTGTCACCGCTCTATCGCTTGGAGATAGGCGAGGCGGGCGAGAGCTGCGCGCTGTATATCGCGCGAAGATTGGGATTCCCACAGCATTTGCTGGACATTGCGGCTCAGCAGGCTTACAACAGAGCAGATACCCCCCGCGAGTATGTTTCGCCTAAATACAACGGAGACAGCGCGGCTTCAGCGCAGTCGAAGCCTGAATTTGCCGCAAGGCAGGTGAAGCCCTCCACCGCGGCAAGCAAGTTCCAAATGGGTGACAGCGTGGTGGTCTATCCGCAGAAAAAGATAGGCATCGTCTACCGTCCCGCCGACAGCGAGGGTATGGTGACAGTGCAGATAGAGGGCAAAAAGAAGAAGATAAAGCACAAGCGGCTTAAAATTAAGGCGAAAGCGGCTGATCTGTATCCGCCGGACTACGATTTTTCGATAATATTTGACAGTGTTGCCAACCGCAAGGCGCGGCACAGTATGGAGAGAAAGCACGTCGAGGGTTTGACCGTGACGATCGACGACGATATGTAAGGGAGGCTGTTTGATATGAATACCAATCCTACCTATAAAGTTTTTATTATAGAAGACGACGGATGTATGACCGAGAGTATTGAAGCTTTGCTCGCCAAGGCGGGCTATGTAATAAATTATGCATCCACGGGTCTTGACGGGGCGAGAGTTGAACTGCTGTGTCCGGGCGAAAAGCCGGAAGCAGTTGACTGCGCGCTGGAATCGGCAGAGCGCGACATCAGGCACTGCCGCAAGAACAAGGACAGAATCTTGACCTATAAGGACATCGAGCTGAATCTCGACAGCCGCGAAGTGACCGTGCGCGGCGCGGTACTTGACCTGACCTCTATCGAGTACGGAATATTGGAATTGATGCTGAAAAGCCCGTCGAAGGTGTTCAGCAAGATGAATATTTTCGAGGCGGTGTGGGGCGAGACATATTTCAGCGAGGACAACACTATAAACGTGCATATGAGCAACCTCCGCAGTAAGTTAAAGCGCGCCAACTCCGAGCAGAATTATATTCAGACCGTTTGGGGTCAAGGCTATAAACTGGCGGCGTGACGGGATAAATATGATTAAATAAGACGGAGGAACTATGGAAATTAAATTTTCAGTGATCACATCATCGGACGATATGTGGTGTAAAGTGAGAGATTATGCAGAGAACTGTTCGTGGAGGGCGGGAAAATCGCTTGCCGATTAGCCGCGTATGCGGCGCGGGGTGCAAGGGGCTGGCTCCCTGCCAGGTCGAGGGCGGCGCCATCGCGGGAGACTGAGGGCCACACCGCTATTCAAGGAATAGCGGTTAAGCCCTCAGAAGTGAGGCGAAGCCGAACGAGCGAGACGCACTATGCTTTATAATGGATTTTGGCGAATACAATAACAAATCCCCGTAAAATTAATTTCCCTGTATACAGCAATTGTAATATTGAGTTTGTCACAGCGGTGTGATACAATATAACGGTGGTGTGTTTGAGCAAATGCACCGCCGTTATTTTTTATCGGGAGAAATCGACATGGGAATTTTTAATTTTTTCAATAAAAAAAAGCAGACAGATGATTTTGACACCTGCCTGCTTGAAGTGTTTGAGATACTAAGCCACAATGACGATGAGGTCATGAATGCTGTCCGCGCCTGCCTGAGCGACACCGAGGGATATTTCAACGAGCACGAGAACGATTTTGACGAGCGCGGTATGGAGTATTCCCCCGAAGCCGAAAAGTGGATAAAATTCATCGCCGCAGTGAACGCGCTGGAATGTGCAGGATATGCCGCCGAACTGGATCACAAGGCGGAGACGGAGGATTTCGCGGCGGCTCTGGAGGATGTGCTTGATGCCAGCGGCATAGAATTTTCGCTGAAAAATATTGAATTTGCCCCCGAAAAAAGCATCCCCGACTGTGCGGCGCAGTTCAATGAATACGCAGGACAGTCGGGGATCACCGTGATGTTTATCGACATAGACAGCGACTGCTATGTGATGTGTGCGGCGCAGATAGCGGATTATGCCGAGGCTGCGGAAATCGCCTCGCGCATAGGGGTGTATATCTCTTGCCGTGAGGAAAAATAAATCATCTGTTGTGAGGACAGCGGCGGCAATTGTTCAACTGAAGCAGGCACATCGTTACCACACCTATCAGACCGCCGATAAACAGCCCCGCCGTCAGAAATATGAATTCACGCATAATAAAAACATCTCCTTTTTATTTGTTGAATAGTGTTAATATTCTATGCAGTTTTTGCTCAAAAATAAAACAGTCAAATGCAGTGGATAAAAAATTGCATCTGACTGTTGTTTTTATTTTGCCATAAGCTTGTGCAATTCGGGATATTCCTTCTTGAGCGAAATGAGTTTGTTATCCCTGTTGAGAAAACAATGTGAGCTTTCCGCCGTGGTACATACCGTGTTGTCGGCGGTGTTGACCATCTCGTAGGACAAGATCAGCTTAACGCCTGTGTATTTTACGACCTTTATGCTGATAGCCACAGTGTCGCCGAATCTCACCATGCGGTCATACTTGCATTTGACCTCGAGCACGGGACTGACGATGCCCATTTCCTCCATCTTTTTGTAGCTGATGCCGATCTGATTGAAGAAATCCACGCGAGCTTCCTCCATCCATCTTATGTAGTTGGAGTGGTGGATTATGCCCATCTGATCAGTTTCGTAATATTTTGCTTCGTGATAATAAGGCTTCAATTCCATTTTGCACATCTCCTGGTTATAAATCTATTCTGTACGGGTCAACATTTATCGGACTGGGCGTTGATGACTCATCGACAACAGGATTTTTAGGGGGTTCGGGGGTGTATATCTGATTGTTTGAGGCATCAGCCGCATAAATGCTGTCCATGTTTGGCTGTGCAGGTTTGTATATTTGATTTTCAGCAGCGGTCGGAACATTTACAGGTGCTGAAACCGGCGCAGGCATGGGAGCAGGTGAAGGTGTTTCGAGAACAGGAGTGTTTGCATAATGCTTGTCGTCGGCATATCCACGCTTTGCGGGAGACGGTGCTTCGGGTGCAGGAGCATTTGCCACTGGCTTGCCGAAGCGGTCATACTGCATGTCCGCATTTTTAGCGGCGCGCTGCTTTTTAACGCGGCGGCGTATCATCACCGGCTCGCCGTATTCATTGTAAAGCACCTCATCGGAGGGCGAAATCTGCTGAACATATGCAGGATAGGGCTCGACGGGTGCGGGAACCATGCGGGGAGCATACTGCGGCGGGACCTGAGCAGGCTGTGCCGCTTTTACCTGAGCCGCGCCTTCGCTGCGACCCTGTTCGAGTGCGGCGGCAACGGCATTTTCGCGCTCCTGCGCGGCGGCTGTCTGCATGTTCTGTATTTCCTTGGCGCGTTCTGCGTCAAAGGCATCGCGCTCGGCTTCCTTTTTGCGGTTGTTGAGGATATACTCGGCGAATCTGACGCATGCGCTGTTGTATTTGTGTTTGGAGACAACGCCGATTATCAGCAGTCCGAGGAATGCTATCAGCGAAACGAACTGCCCGACCAGTATGATCGCGGCATCATATGCAAAATAGCTAGCGGCGGTGGAGATGACCAGAGCCGCCACGCCGATAATGAATATTGCGATAGCGGAGAAATAACCCGCTTTTTTGAAATCGTTGTTCATAAATATTACCATCCTTCCCGAGCGTGATACGCATTAAATATTATTATACATTATCAATTTGATTTTGTACAGTGCAATTCACGTTGAATTGTTAAAATTTTAAATTTTTTAAAATTATTGCCTGCCGCCTTTTATGCTGCAAATGCTTCGGGAAAGCCTTGCAAGCTCCTCCATGCCAAGTGCTTCAATGCGTGTATTGAGAGGGATCTCGACCGCATTCAGCGCATCGGCTGCATCGCTGCGGCTGAGAAATCCGCCCGAAGTCAGCGAGTTTGACAGGGTCTTTCGGCGCTGCGAAAATCCCGCCTTTATCATGCCGAAAAATACCTTTTCGTCGCCCACGTCAAACGGCGAAGTCTCGCGCACGGTCATGCGTATCACTGCGGAATCCACATTCGGCGGCGGCATGAAGCTGCCCCTGCTCACCTTGAAGAGAATTTCGGGCTGTGAGTAATAGTTGACCGCCACGGTGAGCGCACCGCTCTCGCGACTGCCAACTGCGGCGCATATGCGCTCGGCGGCTTCTTTCTGCACCATGACCGTCACAGACTTGACCGGCAGGTGATTTTCCAGCAGATTCATAATCACCGGCGAAGTGATGTAATAGGGAAGATTGGCGCAGACGGTCACGCCCGCGCAGTCGCTGAATTTCTCGGCGATTATCTGGTTGAGGTCGAGCTTCATTACATCGCCGTGGACTATCTCGACGTTGCTGTATTCTGCGAGTGTCTCGGCGAGCACGGGCAGCAGGCGGTCGTCGAGTTCGATCGCGACGACCTTTTTTGCGCGTTTGGCAAGTTCGGCAGTGAGCACGCCTATACCTGGGCCCACCTCCAGCACGCCCCATTCAGCCTGAGCACCGCCCATTTCAGCCATTCGCGGGCAGACGGAGGGATTTATCAGAAAGTTCTGCCCAAGTCCCTTTGAGAATGCAAAGCCGTGGCGCTGCATAATATCTTTAATTGTTCCGATGTCGGACAAAGCCGCCATAACATAACCTCCAAAAAAGTGAAGTAAAGCGGCCGAGCCGCCATTTTATTTTTATCTAGATCTCATCCAGTGCGGCGAAGAACATGTCATATGCATCGTCCCAGCCGTCAGGACCCTCTACGCCGCCGCCGTTTACACTGCGCAGCATGGTGTCGTTGAATTCCTGCCCCATGCCGAAAAGCTCGCCGATTGTTATCGGATACCCCAATTCGCAGGCGCATTGGCAGAATGCCGCAGCAGGGTCGTGAGCCGAGCGAGTCTCTATCAGTGCGCGGCGTATGCCGTCATCGTGCATTGCGGCAGTGAGCAGCTTGCCCAGAATTTCGTTCATAGTGTGATCAACAGGCTTTCATTGGATATTTCTTATATAATATCATATTTTTTTGCAAAAATCATCAATTTTTCCAACCTTTTTGAATTTTTTGAAGTTATATTATTGTGAGAGCGAAATCCGCTTAGTTTAAGAGCCTGTTTAGTATCTCGGCGTGCGCGTATTGCGCTGTCAGATTTTTCGCCAAATCAAGGGAATTTCTCGCCGCCATACTGTCGCATTGTAAGAAAAAATTCACGAAATGTGGAGCAAAAGATACAAGCAAGACGTGTGCGAAGAGATGCTAAACAGGCTCTAAGGAAAGAGAGGTCTTAAATTTATGAAAAAAACGCACAGATTTCAGGCGATCGCCGCCGCGCTCCTTATTGCATTGAGCATGACGGCATGCGGCGCTGAGAGCGAAAGCTCCGCCGCCGACAGCTATTATTCGGAGAACAGAGCGAACTATTCGGAATTAGCTGCGGAGGAAAGCACGGATTATTCAGCCTCGGGAGCAGGCTCGGAGTACGGCGAGGATGCCGTGCAATATGAGGATAAGATAATTCGCACCGCTCAGGTTTACATGGAGTCGGATGACGCGCAGAAATGCTATGACACGCTCAAAAAATTCGCTGAGGACAACGGCGGCAGAGAGATGAATGTCAGCAAGGAGTCGGATTCCTACAGCGATTACATCAGCGTGACCATAACAGCTACATTAAAGATAGCGCCCGACAAGCTGGACGCATTTATCGAGCTTGCCGAAAAGACCGATACGGTAACAAGTTCGTCGATTTCATCCGACGATGTGACCACTGAGTATTATGACATAAAGATCAGATTGGAGAGCAAGAAAAAATCTCTGGAAAATTATTACAAGCTGTTGGAGGAAGCCGAGACTATACAGGAAAGTCTCGAGATCCAGAGCTATATCACCGATCTCACGGCTGAGATAGAGTCGATGGAGGGGTGGCTGAAATATTACGATTCAAAAGTCGATCTGTCTACGATAGAGCTGACGATAGTTCAGCGCGACAAAACACCGTCTGTTGTCGAGGATGATTTCGAGTGGGATTCGCTCAGCTTCAGCGATGTGGTCACACTCATCAAAAACGGTTTCCTGTCGGTGCTGAATTTCCTGTGGTCGCTACTGCTGTGGCTCATCATAATTGCCGCCGCACTGTCGCCGATACTGGTGATCGCAGGCGTTGCGATATTCTTTGTGCGCCGTCATCGCAAGAAGCATCCGAAGCAGAAGTAAACTATCCTCAGCATAATTACAGATATGCGCCGCCGCAGAATGTCACCGTTGAATTCATCTGCTGAAAATCCGACGACGGCATGCGAAAAATAAATCAAAAAGCACATCAAGTCTCAAAATAACTTGATGTGCTTTTTTTGTGTTTTTTAATTACGCATTTGCCGATGTGTTTTCGGTTTCCTTACCGGCCTTTGCCTTAAAGTATGCGCGCAGTGAGTTTACAACTATCGTCAGACCGAGTGCGATGAGCAGCACTGCAATGATAAGCTGTAGACCCTCTACAAGGAAAGTTGCACTGCCTGCCGAAAATGCCTTTACGAGGGCGATGGTGCGCTGTACCAGTGCGGTGGCAGTTACGCAGAGCATGATAACGAGCGGCGGGAAGAGCATCTTGTTGCTTCTACCCGTGACCTTGAGAAATACGCAGAGCGTGACGAGCACCAGTGCGGAGAGAAGCTGGTTTGCCGAGCCGAAGAGCGGCCAGATGTTTGAATATCCGATGCGTGTGAGAACGAAGCTGAGTGCCAGCGTGACAATTGTTGAGAAATACTTATTGCAGAGCACCTTTCTCCAAAGTGAGGCGTGCTCCATGTCGTCAACGCTGAAAAGCTCCTGGAAGCTCATGCGTCCGATACGCGCAACAGCGTCAAGGCTGGTGAGAGCGAGTGCCGAAACGCACATTGTCATAAAGCACTGTGCCACATAGATCGGGATGCCGAACATCTCGAGGAAGCCTGCGACACCGTTTGAGAATATCTGGAAAGGTGTGCCGGAGGCGGGAGTTCCGTCAGCAGCCGCAGCAGCACCTGCTACGCAGAGTGCCAGCACAGCCAAAAGGCTTTCAAGCACCATTGCGCCGTAGCCGACCTTGAGCATATCTTTTTCATTTGCAATAGTTTTTGACGACGTGTTGGAAGATACAAGGCTGTGGAAGCCTGAAACCGCACCACATGCCACTGTGACGAACAGAATGGGGAAGAGGTCGCCCAGAGTTTCGTTGTGGAAGCCTGTGAACATAGGCAGATTCATAGTGGGGTGTGCCACAAGAAGTCCAACCACTGCGCCTGCTATCATGCCCACGAACATGTATGTAGTCATAGCGTCGCGCGGCTGCTTGAGAAGCCACATCGGCAGTACAGCGGCGAAGAAAATATAGATAAATGTGATATATGTCCATGTCATTTTGTCGGCGGTAATGGGCATCATCATGCCGAGTGCCAGCGCGGCAACAGTGAATACAAGACCCACGACAGTGCTCTTCCAGCCTGTGAGGTTAAACTTTTTATGCAGAAGTCCGAAAACTACCGCAAATGCTATAAACAGCAAGGAGATCGTACCTGCGGCGCCGTTAGTTGCGGCGGCGGGGGAAAGTTGATTTATGCCGTCAACCACTGTGTAAGCGTTGAAGGTTCCCGCGACCATATCCGCAAAGGCCGCAATAACAAGCAGAGTAAAGAGCCAGCAGAAAAGCAAAAACAGCTTGCGACCGAGCTTGCCGATGTATTTTTCGATAAGCACACCGAGGGATTTACCGTCGTTTTTTACGCTCGCATAAAGAGCGCCGAAGTCGGTGACAGCACCGAAGAAGATACCGCCCACGAGCACCCAGAGAAGTACAGGGACCCATCCGAATACCGCCGCCTGAATAGCACCGGTGACAGGGCCTGCGCCTGCGATGGATGAAAACTGATGGCTGAAAACTGTCCAGCCGTTGGTGGGAACATAGTCCTGACCGTCCTCATGTACCTGAGCGGGGGTTTTTGCCTTGGGGTCGATGCCCCATTTGTTTGCCAGCCAGCGACCGTACAGAAGATAAGCTCCTGTTAAAAGCACAGCCGCGATCAAGATGATAACCAGCGTGTTCATTTCTATGACCGTCCTTTTTTTGAAGAATTTTTTTCAACATTCGGCAGCTAATCAAAAATATCCGGTCGTCGTACAGCCGTAGTGGTCTGTGCGGTTTTGTGCGATGGCTGAAATCGCGCCCGAGTGTCCGACTGTCAGCGGGGAAAGGCATTATTACGCGTTACATTCCCTGATGCGTCACTCGATGCGCGTTTTGGTTGGTATGTCAATTGTTGATGGTCAGCGATCCATAAATCGGCACAGCGTTGCAGAATGCCGTGATTTATACGAACCGCTGTAGATATTTTAGTCCGCTGATTTTGATTTGTCAATATTTTTTTAATAATTTGGTCATTAAAAAGTCATAAACGTAATTTCTCTTTTTTATGTATATTCACCATATCAATTAAATATTCACAAAATCATCGTTTCTTCAAATAAATTTTAGTCTCGCCCTCGTTGAGCAGAGATTCGCATTTGTATGAGATCTTCGGGTGGCTGAGTTTCTGCTGAACCATAGCCTTGAGCGCGTTTCCCCTGCGATAGCCGTGTATCACATGTATCTCGGTAACACTGCCGTCCGCGCGGTCTATCAGCCGGATAAGCTCGCGATATGCCTCGTCCGCCGTCATCCCGTGAATATTTGCCTCGATAACACTGCCCTTTCTTGCGACCAACATTTTATATTTCCCCCTGTATTCTTAATTATTTGTGATAAACGCACAAAAACATGTTGATTTGTGGCTTCGTAATCATTATAATATATTCATACAGTTATTTCAAACCGTAATTTTTGAGAAATCCGAGAGGAGATGGATTATGGACACAACAGAATTCGTGGATTCATCCGCACGCATGCCCGCCGGCAGCGAATACGCCGTGGGTGACGACGTGCTTATGGATATAACAGACTGCCTGCAGAACAGCTGCTTCTACGGCGACAGCGGCGCTACGATCGAGGCTCGTCTCACTAGGCTCTGCGACGGCAGGCATCCCTATTGGGAAGCATTTCAGAGCCGCAAGGGTCCGATCTATGTAGACTGCCACTGCAGCACGGTAAGTGATGGCCGCGACGTCGAAATAGCCCTTCAGTTCGGCGTCAGTGACGATATGCAGTCCTTTGCACTGTTGGCTATAATGCTGGACAACCGCACTCAGACCGACGATTACATTGACGAGTTTCTCGCAATGATACGCAAATTATAACACTCATACAGAAAGGATTATCGAAGCATTATGAAAGAAAATATCTGCACCATTCCGGTAAACGAAATTTTTGAGGTAAACGACGGATGCCCGATTTGCCGCATGCGCGACACTATCGAGGCTAAATATATCGACTACATCACAGGTCCCGCGATGATGGAACCCGACATCCGCATTGAGACAAACCGCGCAGGCTTCTGTGAGCGCCATTATTCCATGATGCTCACGGCAGGACGTGCCAGACTTCCCGTTGCGCTCACACTGGAGAGCCATCTCATTGAAGTGCGCGAAAAGCTGCTCGCCAAAAAGCCGGACAAAAAGGTGCTCGAAGCTTTGGAGACTCTCAGCGGAAGCTGCTTCGTCTGCGAATACATCGAGCCGCATCTCTCCCGCGCACTTGAAACTGTTTGTCTCAGCTACAAAAACGAGCCGGAATTCCGCAGGCTGTATGAATCACAGCCTTACATCTGCCTTGACCACTATCGAATGATAATGCAGCGCGCTAAAAAGCCGATGGGCAAAGAATATGATGCATTTGCCGAGGTCACGCGCCGACTTGTGATGAAATATGCTGACAGCCTGCAAAATGACATCGCAGGCTTCCGCGACGCATTCGACTATCGCAATGCGGGCAAGCCAATGCCCGAAGCCTCGCGTGATGTTATCGAGCGCACCATTGAATTCCTCACTTCACGCCCGGCAGTCACCAAGCAGGAAAAATCCGAGTAAAAGTTCGAGCAAATTTCTATTATCATATGAATAAGTGTGGTGTGGTTTTTGAATTCAATTTTGTATATCGTAGTGCCGTGCTATAATGAGCAGGAGGTCCTGTGGGAGACCTCCGCGCGTTTGCAGGATAAACTCGCCCGCATGATGAACAGCGGACTTATCAGCAGTCTCAGCCGCGTCATGTTTGTGGACGATGGCAGCAAGGATAAGACATGGGAGATAATCTCA
>JBGUUF010000302.1:0-2169 GCA_045133435.1 Acutalibacteraceae bacterium | reverse complement strand
ACAACGACGATGAACTTCTGCAGCTTTCTGGGATCCAGCATTTTGTGTTCTGCCGCCGTCAGTGGGCACTTATTCATGTGGAACAGCAGTGGACGGAAAACGAGCGCACATTTGAGGGGAGGCAGATACATGAAAAGGCGCACGATCCGTTTGACACCGAAAAGCGTAAAGATGTGATAATATCGCGAGCAATGCCGATACATTCATATGAACTCGGATTGTCGGGAGAGTGCGATGTTGTGGAATTCCGCAAGGCGAAAGACGGCGCGGTTATATTCGGGCGGGAGGGACTGTATCGACCCACGCCTATCGAATACAAGCGCGGCGAGCCGAAAAGCAATCAAGCAGATGAAATTCAGCTTGCGGCGCAGGCGATCTGCCTGGAGGAAATGCTGTGCTGTGATATAGGCTTCGGCTATTTATATTACGATAAAATAAAGAAGCGTGTTAAGGTGGAATTCACCGATGACCTCAGACAACAGGTGAAAAATATGGCGGAGGAAATGCACGACTATGCCCGCCGCGGATATACTCCAAAGGTCAAGCGGACGAAAAGCTGCAATGCCTGCTCGATAAAGGAGATCTGCCTTCCCGCGCTGATGAAGAAGAATAATGTCAAGCAATACATTGATGAAGCTTTGTTTGGAGAGGTGTAGAATGAAGAAACTTCTTAATACGCTTTACATAACAAACCCGAAGATGTATTTGTCGCTGGACGGAGAAAACATTGTCGTCTTACTGGACGATAATGTTGTGTCAAGAGTGCCGCTTCACAATATCGAAAGCATAGTGATATTCGGGTATCTCGGCATAAGTCCCGCACTCATGGGCAAGTGCGCCGAGTATGGAATAGCGGTTAATTTTATGACTATGAACGGGCGGTTCCTTGCATCGGTCGAGGGCGAGATCAGCGGTAATGTTCATTTAAGGCGCGAGCAATACCGCATTGCCGACAGCGAGGAGCGCAGTCTAAATATTTCTCGGAATATGATCTCGGCAAAGATCTATAATTCAAAATGGATATTGCAGAGGACTCTGCGCGACCACGAGATGAGTATTGATGCAGAAGCGGTGCGAAAGGTGTCGGATGATTTAACGAATCTATCGCAGTATGCGCGAAAATGCAGTGAGACTGACACCCTGCGCGGCATTGAGGGAAGAGCTGCGGCGAGCTATTTCTCGGTGTTTGATCAGATGATTTTGAGACAGCAGGAGGATTTTTCATTCAACGGGCGCAACCGCCGTCCTCCTCTTGACAATGTGAATGCGATGCTGTCATTTGCCTATGCACTGCTCGGCAATATGTGTGCATCGGCACTTACATCGGTTGGCCTTGACCCGTATGTGGGATTTTTCCATACCGACCGCCCTGGCAGACGTTCGCTCGCACTCGACTTGATGGAAGAATTCCGCGGCGTAATGGCAGATAGATTTGTTATCAAAATGATAAACAAACAGATGATCAGTGCCAAGGATTTTGTTGTCAAGGAAAACGGCGCAGTAATTGCGACAGATGACGGACGCAGGAAGATTCTGGACGAATGGCAGAACCGCAAGAAAGATGAAATCAAACACCCGTTTCTCGGCGAAAAAATTCAATGGGGACTTGTGCCGTATTCTCAAGCACTTCTGCTGGCGCGATATATTCGCGGCGATTTGGACGAATATCCGCCGTTCATGTGGAAGTAGGAGGCGGGGAATATGCTGGTGTTGATAACATATGATGTGAATACCGAGACAAAGGAAGGCAAAACCAGACTGCGTAAGGTGGCGAAGGTGTGCATAAACTACGGACAAAGAGTGCAGAATTCGGTGTTCGAGTGCGTGCTGGATAATACACAGGCGCTTATGGTCAAGGCGAAGCTTGAGCAGATAATTGATAAAAGTAAGGACAGCCTGCGCTTTTACTATCTGGGAAATAATTATAAAAACAAGGTCGAGCATATAGGCGCGAAGCCTGTTCAAAGCATTGAGGATAATCTCATATTCTGAGTGCGAGAGCCGGTCGAACATAAAATTCCCGGCTTATTCGCACCAAAAAACAGAAACTTTAATAATTTGTATTGCGTGAACAGCATTTATGTGATATAATTATAAAGTAAATTTGGCAAATAGACATAAGATAAAATAAAAATCTTTGACATATTTGCGGTCGACCCTCTCGCGAGG
>JBGUUF010000301.1:0-10007 GCA_045133435.1 Acutalibacteraceae bacterium | reverse complement strand
AAATGCTACTCCGTCTAGGATTAGAAATCTTTATGTAAAATGATCGAATAGGAAATGTCGTGCGAATTTTATCAAAAACGAAACCTTAATGTCGTTTGTCGTAATTTGGAAAATCGTATCGAAATAACAGCTTTCATGTGTCTTTTTGATGGAGAACTGCGGTCGAAATAAAGCCGAAAACCCCCTGAAATGCAATAATTTTACCGTATTTTTTCCCACTTGGTCGAATTGTGCGGGTTGATTGTTAATTTGTAGTGAGGTTGCACAAAGTTCTGTGAGGGTTGGAACTAAAGAAACGCAGATGGTTGCAAAGAATTGTACAAAATGATAAAATTAATTTACAGACAAGCTTGCTGAATTATAAAAAAATTATTGGAGACTGTGCTTTATGAGTATAAAAACAAAGGTTTTAATGTCGCACGAAAACAAGGAAATGCTTCTCAAGGCTGCCGGTGAGCAAAAGCTGACCGCAGGCGTGAATATGTCTTATGAGGTGATACATGAGAGCTTTGCTTCGGCAGACAACAATGCGGCGTCCTTCCTGATGGCGGCTGAACGGCTGCATCCCGAATCAATGCTTCTCGACCTCTTTATGACCGACACGGATGCATTCACACTTATTAAGAACGTCAGGGCAAATATGGGCGGTGAAGCACCGGCGTTTGTGGTGGTGTGTGATTTCGTTGCCCCGCGTCTGGAACGTGAACTTTATGATGCAGGAGCATCCGCCGTGCTGACAAAACCTGTGAATCCGTCGATGATATACGCGGCGCTGTGTTCTGCCGAAAACAGCACAGTTATAAACTCACTCTTTCCCAAGCTTGAAATGCAGAAGAGAAATACCGTGCCGGATGTGTGCGAGCTGGAAATGATGGTTACGGATATAATACATCAGATAGGCGTGCCTGCTCACATCAAAGGATATCAGTATTTGCGCTGTGCGATAGTGACGTCGGTGGTCGAGCCTGAGATAATCAACGCCGTGACTAAGCAGCTTTATCCGAGAGTGGCGGATAAATTTATGACCACTCCCTCGCGAGTGGAGCGCGCCATAAGACATGCCATTGAGGTCGCATGGGACAGAGGCGATGTCGATGTGTTGAATTCCTACTTCGGCTATACCATTCACAACTCCAGAGGAAAGCCCACCAATAGCGAATTTGTCGCGATGATAGCAGATAAACTGCGCATTAGCCTGAGAACCGCCTCATAAAGAACATTTAGGACGCGAAAAAATCGGATCGACAGAAGGTTTTGGTTTCTGTTGACCCGATTTTTTTGCAGCGATTTGGAAATTACGATAAAAAATGATACATTTCAAGGGCGAAACCTTTATATCTATTCTCTATTATACGATTTTATTCGTTTATGCTCCTGCGGTGAGACGGTCCGTGGTGTCTGCTGCTGCCCAGACTGCATGATGCCAATACTATGGCGACGATAGAAACCACTGTGCCTGTGATGCCGAGCGCCAGCGCAAATGCGGACATGACTTTTTTCTTCATTTACTGATACACCTCCATTTGTGTGAATTTTGTATAAAATAATTATACCTTAATTAGTTAAAAAAATCCCCTAAATTATGTTAATAAAATTATTTTAATAAAAATATACACAAATTTCAATATTTTTCTTGAAATTTCTATAAGTATTGGTTATAATATGCATGATAGATAAAAAATCAGCGGATTTACAAATAATTACTGATTATTCTATCCGAATTTCTCTCAGACTTGGCGATTTTCCCGCTCTTTTGAAGTGAGTCGCTGAGCGGTAGCAGATTGAACATATTTCGTCTGAAAAACGCCCGCAATTTAAACAAATGACAGATATTCAAAAAAGTGGCGTTTTGGCAGCATTATATGTTTGACAAGTTCCGAAATCTTTGTTAATATATTAACGAAAGCACTAAATCCTCGTGCCGTTTGTGATTCGGTCACTTGACCGGGCACATCGGTATCGCGATATATTAATTTAAAGATTGGAGAAATTCACTATGGCAGAGTACACAATCGTAGACGGTGTAGAAGCACTGGAAGCAAAGCTTGCACAGGTAAGAGAAGCACAGAAGAAGTTTGCTGCTTACACACAGGAGCAGGTCGATAAGATCTTCCTGGCAGCAGCAACAGCAGCTAACCAAGCAAGAATCCCGCTGGCAAAGATGGCAGTCGAAGAGACTGGCATGGGCGTAGTAGAGGATAAGGTCATCAAGAATAACTATGCGGCAGAGTACATATACAATGCGTATAAGGATACCAAGACCTGCGGCGTTATCGAGGAAGACAAGGCATATGGCATCAAGAAGGTAGCAGAGCCTATCGGCGTCGTAGCAGCAGTTATCCCCACAACAAACCCGACATCTACAGCTATCTTCAAGACACTTATCTGTCTCAAGACAAGAAACGGTATCATCATCAGCCCCCATCCCCGTGCAAAGAAGAGTACAATTGAGGCTGCTAAGATCGTTCTCGAAGCAGCAGTAGCAGCAGGCGCTCCCGAGGGGATCATCGGCTGGATCGACGTTCCGTCTCTCGAAATGACCAACATGCTCATGAAGGAAGCCGACATCATCCTGGCAACAGGCGGCCCCGGCATGGTAAAGGCAGCATACAGCTCCGGCAAGCCGGCACTCGGCGTTGGCGCGGGCAATACACCTGCCATCATCGACAAGTCCGCAGACATCCTGCTGGCTGTCAACTCCATTATTCACTCCAAGACATTCGACAACGGTATGATCTGCGCATCCGAGCAGTCTGTTATCGTTGATAAGGAGATCTACGACGCAGTTCGCGCTGAGTTCGACAAGAGAGGCTGCTACTTCCTCGACGAAGAGCAGAAGGAGAAGGTCAGAAAGACCATCATCATCAACGGCGCTCTCAATGCAAAGATCGTAGGTCAGAAGCCTGTAACTATCGCAGCTCTCGCAGGCGTTGAAGTCCCCGAGGCAACCAAGGTCCTCATCGGCGAAGTAGAGAGCGTAGAGCTTTCTGAGGAATTCGCACACGAGAAGCTCTCTCCGGTACTCGCAATGTACAAGGCAGAGGACTTCCAGGACGCACTCGCAAAGGCAGAACAGCTTGTTGCAGACGGCGGCTACGGTCACACATCCTCTCTCTACTGCAACGCAGTTACAGAGACAGCAAAGATCGCAGAGTTCGGCGAGAGAATGAAGACCTGCCGTATTCTGGTGAACACACCCTCCTCACAGGGCGGTATCGGTGATCTTTACAACTTCAAGCTCGCTCCCTCCCTCACACTTGGCTGCGGCTCATGGGGCGGCAACTCGGTATCCGAGAACGTAGGCGTAAAGCACCTTATCAACATCAAGACTGTTGCCGAGAGGAGAGAGAACATGCTGTGGTTCAGAGCACCTGAGAAGGTTTACATCAAGAAGGGCTGCCTGCCGGTAGCACTTGACGAGCTCAAGACAGTAATGGGCAAGAAGAGAGTATTTGTAGTAACTGACCAGTTCCTTTACAAGAACGGCTATACAAAGTGCGTAACAGACAAGCTGGATGAAATGGGCATCGTGCACACAACATTCTTTGATGTTGCTCCCGACCCGACACTTGCATGCGCACAGGAAGGCGTGGCACAGATGCGCGCATTCGAGCCTGACTGCATCATCGCGATCGGCGGCGGTTCCGCAATGGACGCAGCTAAGATCATGTGGGTTCTCTACGAGCATCCGGAAGCAGACTTCATGGACATGGCAATGCGCTTCATGGATATCCGCAAGAGAGTCTACACATTCCCCAAGATGGGCGAGAAGGCATACTTCATTGCAGTTCCGACATCCGCAGGTACAGGCTCTGAGGTCACACCTTTTGCTGTTATCACAGACGAAAAGACAGGCATCAAGTACCCGCTCGCTGACTACCAGCTCATGCCCAACATGGCAATCGTTGACGCTGACATGCAGATGACAGCTCCCAGAGGTCTGACATCCGCTTCCGGTATCGACGCTCTGACACATGCTCTCGAAGCATACGCTTCCATCATGGCTACAGATTACACAGACGGTCTTGCACTCAAGGCAATGCAGACGATCTTTGACTATCTCCCGACTTGCTACGACAACGGCATGAACGAGCCGGCAGCAAGAGAAAAGATGGCAAACGCAGCAACAATGGCAGGTATGGCATTCGCAAACGCATTCCTCGGTGTATGCCACTCTATGGCTCACAAGCTGGGTGCATTCCATCACCTCCCGCACGGCGTTGCAAACGCTCTGCTCATCTGCGAGGTCATGAGATTCAACGCAGCCGAAGTTCCCGCAAAGATGGGTACATTCTCTCAGTACGACCATCCGAAGACACTCAGAAGATATGCAGAAGTTGCAGAGTTCCTGGGCGTACAGGGTGCAGACGACAACGAGAAGCTTGAGAACCTCATCGCTAAGATCGAAGAACTCAAGGAGAAGGTCGGCATCAAGAAGACTATCGCTGATTACGGCGTAACAGAGGAAGCATTCCTCGAGACTCTCGACGATATGTGCGAGAAGGCATTCGACGATCAGTGCACCGGTGCTAACCCCAGATACCCCCTTATCAGCGAGATCAAGGCTATGTACCTCAAGGCTTATTACGGCAAGTAATTAACAGGAAGATTTGTGCCTGCTGATAGAATTTTTCTTATGAATTCTTTCGGCGGCATGATGATCTGATTCAGATTCCAAAAAAGTCTTCCTTGTTAATTGAAATAAATAAACACATTGAAATTCCAAAGGAGGACTTAATTATGGAATTTGAAAAGATTATAGCTGAAAGACCCAACAAGACGATATACAAGAACGGTGACTGCACCGTCAAAGTCTTTGCCGAGGATTTCTCGAAGGCCGACATTCTCAACGAGGCTCTCAATACAGCCAGAGTTGAAGAGACAGGTCTTCCGATCCCCAAGGTTGTTGAAGTAACAAAGATCGACGGCAAATGGGCTATCGTTTATGATTACATCGAGGGCACCACTCTTGCCGAGCTTATGGAGCAGAATCCTGATAAGATCGACGAATATCTCGAGATGTTTGTTGACCTTCAGCTCGAAATGCACAGCAAGAAGGCTCCTTTGCTCAACAAGCTCAAGGACAAGATGATGAGAAAGATCTCCGAGACAGAACTCGATGCTACCACACGCTACGAGCTTCACACACGTCTCGAGGGCATGAAGAAGCATGACAAGGTCTGCCACGGCGACTTCAACCCCAGCAACATCATCATCAGCCCCGAAGGCAAGGCATATATCCTTGACTGGTCACACGCAACACAGGGCAACGCTTCCGCTGATGCTGCGAGAACTTATCTGCTCTTCTCCCTCCATGGTCAGACAGAGATTGCTGAAAAGTATATGAACCTCTTCTGCAAGAAGAGCGACACAGCAAAGCAGTATGTTCAGCAGTGGCTTCCGATCGTTGCAGCATCTCAGTCCGTAAAGGGCAAGCCCGAAGAGAAGGACTTCCTCCTCAAGTGGGTAAATGTTGTTGATTACGAATAATTTTAATCAGCCGTTTGACTTAGATTAAACTTGGTGCATGGTTATGTATTGTAAAGATACTGACTATGCGCCTTTTGTTTTTATGATAAAAGGCTTGTCAAGGGGGAGATTTAGTGTTAAAATGGTTTTAATGATGTAGATGAAAATTTAAGATGACTAAAGTAGACAGTGCTACAATGGGAATCCAGAGGGGAACCGCCATTCTTTGAATTGCGGTAAGAGCCCTCTTGGCGGGGTCGAGGGGTAGCGCCCATCGCGGGTGCAGGGCAGAGCCTTGCAAACCAAAGTGAAAGATAGAGTTAAAATAGAAAGTCAGCACGCGAAGCGTCGAAAAGAGCTAACGAGAAAATCTTTGATTTTCAAGTGGATGTTACGCATTTGATTTGGTATTTTTAGACATTTCCGACTGTTAACTATCGACGATCGCAAATATAATATCAAACAGCTATACTTTATAAATTTTAACTTTATCTGTAACGACCACTCGAAAATCTTCGATTTTCTTGTTAGATTTTTATTAATATGCTTCGCATATGAGATTTTTTCTATTTTAACTTTGTTTTTCACTTTAGTTTTGTAGGGGCTTTGCCCCTACGACCCCACGATGGGCTCTGCCCCTCGACCCCGCCAAAGGCTAACAGCCATTCAAGGAATGGCTGTGTCCCCTTTTGGAAACCCATTGGTGCGCAGACATTGTGCTAGGCAGTTAAATTCTCATTTACCTTACTATTTTTTGGAGGAGAAATAAATTGATAGCTATAATTGATTATGGGGCCGGAAACATCTTGAGCGTACAAAAGGCGCTTAATTTTATCGGATGCGAGGCGGAAGTGACTTCTGATGCCGAAAAAATTCTTGCGGCAGATGGCGCGATACTGCCGGGTGTCGGTTCTTTCGGCGACGCTATGGATAATTTGGAAAAAAGCGGTTTGGTTTCTGCTGTAAAGGAATTTGCGGCAAGTGGCAAGCCGTTTCTCGGGATATGTCTCGGCTTGCAGATATTATTTGACAAGGGCGAGGAATCTCCCGACGCGGAAGGCTTGTCGATATTCGGCGGCGAGGTCAATCGCTTCCCGTCCGACATGGGACTCAAGATTCCCCACATCGGCTGGAATTCCATTGAATACAACAAGGATTGCCCGATATTCAAGGGCTTGCCCGACAATCCTTATGTTTATTTCGTGCACAGCTACTATCTGAATGCTGATGATGAAGCGGTTGTTTCCGCTGCGGCTGAATACGGCATAAAGTTCCATGCGGCGGTGTGGAAGGACAATGTGTTTGCCACCCAGTTCCACCCTGAAAAGAGCGGCAGTGTGGGCTTGCAGATACTCAAAAATTTTGCTGAATTGACTAAGTGATTGAGAGGTAATTATTATGTTTGCAAAGAGAATTATTCCCTGTCTCGATGTCAAGGACGGCAGAGTGGTCAAGGGTGTGAGCTTCGTTGACCTGCGCGATGCAGGCGACCCCGTGGAATGTGCGGCGGCTTATGACAAACAGGGCGCGGATGAATTGGTGTTTTTGGATATTACGGCTTCCTCGGATGACAGAAGCATTGTTATCGACATGGTGCGCAGAGTTGCCGAGACAGTGTTCATTCCCTTCACCGTGGGCGGCGGAATACGCAAAGTTGAGGACTTCACCGCACTGCTCAGAGCGGGCGCGGATAAGGTCTCGGTAAATTCGGCGGCGATTCTCCGCCCCGAGCTGATTTCCGAGGCGGCATATAAATTCGGCAGTCAGTGCGTAGTTGTTGCGATAGACGCAAAGCGCAGAGCCGACGGAAGCGGTTGGACTATCTATAAAAACGGCGGTCGTGTTGACATGGGGATTGATGCCGTGGAATGGGCGATAGAGGCTGAAAAGCGTGGCGCGGGCGAGATACTGCTCACCAGCATGGACTGCGACGGACAGAAATCCGGCTATGACCTCGAACTGACCCGCACGATAAGCGAGAATGTCGGCATTCCCGTTATCGCCTCAGGCGGCGCGGGCGAGAAGAAGCACTTCCTCGACGCGCTTGACTATGGCAAGGCAGATGCCGCACTCGCCGCGTCACTTTTCCACTTCAAGGAGCTGGAGATCCCCGATTTGAAGAATTATTTGGCGGACAACGGAATATCCGTGAGAAGATAAATTGATTTTGCATACCAAAACGCCCGACATATCATTTTGGCGATATGTCGGGTGTTTTATTGTCAGTTTTTTCTGTTGTCATTAGTCTTCTTCGGCGAAGTACTGCTCGCGCTGTTTCTGCCAGAATTCCTTATCCTTTTCGGTTATCTCGCGGATGACGCGGCAGGGATTACCCGCGGCGACTACGTTTGAGGGGATGTCCTTAGTTACCACCGAGCCGGAGCCTATCACGACATTGTCGCCGATAGTCACGCCGGGGTTTATCACGGTATTGCCGCCCACCCACACGTTATTTCCGATGGTGATGGGGTAGCCGTATTCCAGCAGTTCGGCGCGTATCTCGGGGTCGGTGGGATGTCCTGCGGTGAACACGCTTACTCTCGGACCGAACATTACATTATCGCCTACAGTGACCTTATTGACGTCGAGGATTATGCAGTCGAAATTTGAGTAGAAATTTTCGCCCAGATAGGTGTTGCAGCCGTAGTCAAAATGCACCGGCGGCTCGAAATAGCACTTTTCTCCGCAGCCGCCCAGCAATTCACCCAGAAGCTGACGGCGATAATCCTGCTGTTCCTCGGTGGTGTTGTTGAAGAGACGCACCAGCATTCTGCATTTTTTGTTGTCAACAGCGAGCTGAGGGTCGTTGGCAATGTAGAGCTTGCCAGACAGCATTTTTTTCTTTTCATTTTTTCCGTACATAATTAATTCGCTCCTTTTACATTATATAATTAATAAAAATAAAATTTGCTTGAATTTATTTGTATTATATCATTGATTTTTTTCAGATTCCAATATAAAATTATATATAGATGATACTATCCTATTATTTTTGGAGGTGAAACTTGTGGATTTATGGCGCACCACTGCCATACAGCCAAATCAGGAGGAATTGGGGCATGGGGATAAACTTTTCCCTCTCGCCACATATCACTGCGTTATCCCCACAGCGCAGTTTCCCAGCGTTCCGCCGCACTGGCACGCGGAATTTGAAATATCGCTTATTACTGAGGGACGCGCGAATTATAAGTTCGGCACGGAGGATTATATCACCTCGCCCGATGATATAATTATAATCGCGCCCAACACGCTTCACTCTATCGTGCCGATAAACGGCGAGGTGCAGGTCTCGTATACTATCGTGTTTCATCTGAACCTCGCGGGGCTGTCAAATCCCGACCGTTGCACTATCAAATATCTTCAGCCGCTTTTCAGCGGAGAATACGGTGTGGTCAACCATATTTCTCCCGACCGACCGGGTTACAGCGAGATACGGGAGTGCTTTGACAGACTTTATGCGCTCGTCAGCCAGAAGCCGCCGTATTATGAATTGGATTTGAAGTCGATGCTGCCCAAGCTGTTTAAGCTGATTTATGTCAATGACCTTGTCATCACTTCACAGGAGACGAATTCGCACATCCGTCAGAATGAGCTGATAGCTAACATATTGCGCTATATAGATGAAAATTACCGCTCGGATATTTCTATTCACTCCATTGCGGCTGAATTCTGTCTGAGCGACGTCTATTTTATGACCTATTTCCGCAAGACCTCAGGCATGACCTGCAACCGCTACATCACCGAGGTTAGACTGCGCGAGGCGGGGAGGATGCTTATCAATACCGATCTGTCGGTGTCGGAGATTTGTTTTGAATGCGGCTTCAGGAATCTCTCGAATTTCAACCGACGGTTCAGGGAATATTATTCCGTCACGCCGTCGGAATACAAGAAAATGTTAAAACAGGCATAAAGTAAAGGCTTCGAGATCTCATTTCTCGAAGCCTTTGTTTTATCTGACGTACAGATACATAGTTTCTTTTATTTTGCGCATGAATTCTTGGATCGACATGTTGCCGTTATAGTTTTCGCCGCCGTTGAGCGAGAATTCCAAATTGTGATTCCATGTGCTGCAATACGCCATGTTGGATAGGACATACTCGCTGTAATTTTTTTCGGCTATGTTGTAGTAATATTCAAACTGCGTGGAGAGCATCCACTTGCTGCTGCCGATTTCCTTGAGATATTGGGCGAATTCCTGCTTATACATGCCGTTAGTGCCGATAGTCATGTTTATCAGAGGGCTGAGCTGTGCTTCCCCCGTGCCTGCGGCAATATCTGAGTAGGGCGAAGCCTCCGTCAATCCGTTGCCGGAGGGGTTCCATGCGTATGTGCAGCCGAGACAGACCTCGCAGTCGTAGGGGATGAATATCGCCTTGCCGTCGCTCGGGCGGAAGTAAACGTAATGGTTGTTGTAATTATTCCGCATGTTGTCCTGATTGCCGATAAGATATTCGATTGCGGAGAAGCGCAGGAAACTGTCGATGTCCACCACTGATTCCAGTTTTTCCCGCGTGAGATTTTCGTCATTGAGCACAGCC
>JBGUUF010000300.1:0-1182 GCA_045133435.1 Acutalibacteraceae bacterium | reverse complement strand
CAACAAGAAGTTCTAGGTCGTTGATGTCGGCTTTTCTGAAATCAATATTTCTCATAAAGTCACTGAAATCTCCCGATTATTTGTAATTAAATGTGGTTTTATTTTATACTCTCATGCCCGGTTTGTCAAGATGGCGGGTGTGAATTTTATACAATTTTATAAAGCCTGTATCCCAAGCCCCAAACGGTTTCGATGTAATCTTCGCTGGGATTTGCCTTTTCCAGCTTGCTTCGGAGGTTGCTGATGTGGGTTTTGACCACGTTATCATCGCACATGTAGTCCTCCTGCCAGACCGATTCAAAGATATTTGCCTTGGTGAATACCTTTTCGGGGTTCTGCATGAGCATTTCCAATATCATAAATTCTTTAGCCGTGCATTTTATCTCCGTGTCGCCGACCTTGATGCTCTTGTTGGCGCAGTCAAGAATGATGTCCTTGTATCGGAGCACACGGCCTTTGGCGGGAGTATGTCCCGAATGACGCAGAGCTGTTTCCACGCGTGCAACGACCTCGCCCAGATCAAACGGCTTAGTGATGTAATCGTCCGCGCCCATTTTGAGCATGTCGATTTTGGTGCTCACCATGTCCTTGGCGGAAATCACGATTACGGGCACGTCGCTTTTTTCGCGGATTTTTTTGAGAATTTCGTCTCCGCTTATGTATGGCAGCATTATGTCCATCATAATAAGGCAGAATTCCCCCGACTGCGCAAGCTTTAGCCCGTTCAGTCCGTCAAATGCGGAGGCGGTTTCAAATCCTGCTTCGTTCAGTGTTTCGGCGAGCAAATCGTTAATGTCGTGATTGTCCTCAACGATCAATATCTTACTCATGTCGTGCAACGGCTCCCTTTAGTCATTTAAACAGCATAAAACAAACGGCGGAATTTCGCCCTAGGACCAAAATTCCGCTGTATTTCATCAAAAATATTTGATTACTGAATGGAGTAATCGAGGTACTCCTCAAGCTCTTTGTCTTCTTTTTCCTTCTTTTTGAGAACGATGAGCGCAGTTGTTACAGAAGCAACTACAGCCGCAACAGCCGCAATAAGACCGATAACTGTCCAAATATTAAGCGAATCTTTCTTAGATGACATAATTTTAACACCCCTGTGAATCAAATTAAAAAATAGATATTCATATATTTAGCCAACCGCAGGCAAAATATGCTGTAACAGCCAAAATA
>JBGUUF010000299.1:0-2799 GCA_045133435.1 Acutalibacteraceae bacterium | reverse complement strand
CTGCCTTGCAAAGGCGAATCTGCTGGCGGCACTTCTGCGCTCGCAGGGAATACCAACAGGATTCTGCTTCCAGCATATAACCCTTGCAGATGACGATTCGCTCGGCTACTGCGTTCACGGCTACAATGCAGTGCTGATTGGCGACAGGTGGATAAAGCTTGACGCGAGAGGCAACAAGCCGGGAGTGAACGCGCAGTTTTCTCTGAAGGAGCCGATTCTGGCATTCCCGATTCGCGCGGAATACGACGAATATTTCTGGAAAGGCATATATTCCACCCAAAACGCGGCGTGTATGCAGATGCTTGAACAGGCGAAAAGCATACAGGATATTATGGACAATATCCCCGACGAGATAAACGAAACTCCAGATATTGCGGAGGATTGAGGGGAAGAACGATGAAGCGTTTACTTAGGTTGAGCGACCTCGACAAGTCGGAGGTTTATAAAATATTCCGCATAGCGGACGAACTGCAGTGCGGTAAATATTCGGATTTTTTAAAGGGCAGAACTATCGTCATGTTTTTCCCCGAAGCCAGCATAAGAACGCGCGTCACCTTTGAGCGCGGGATATATCTGCTGGGCGGTCAGACGATACTTTTCCCGCCCGCGTCGCTGGATAAAAAGGAAAAATTGCAGGACGTTGCGGGGTATCTGAACAACTGGGCAGACGGCGCGGTGATACGGCACAAGGAGATTTTGGTGCTAGAGGAAATGGCGAAATACGCCGAATTTCCGATAATCAACGCAATGACCGACATCAATCACCCTTGCGAAATGCTGGCGGATATGTATGCGCTCTCTAAAATCCGCGAGGATTTCACCGAGGATAAATTCCTGTTTGTGGGGGCGGGCGGCAATATCGGCAAGGCGTGGCGCGAGGCCTCCGAGCTGATGGGATTTTCGCTGACACAGAGCGGTCCGCCTGAATACGCGATGGAGGGCGTGGAGAATATCGAAGATCTCGAACAGGCGGTTTCGGGCAAGGATATAATCTGCACCGACTCGCTGAGCACCGAGAAATTGCAGGCATTCGGCAAGCATCAGGTCACGCTTGACATAATGAAAAAGGCGAATGAAAATGCCGTGCTGAATCCCTGTCCGCCGTTTTACCGCGGCGAGGAGGTTTCAGCCGACGTGATAGACAGCGATTATTTCGTGGGCTATTCGTTCAAAAAATACCTGCTTGAAATACAGCAGGCGGTGTTGATTTATTGTTTGACGAAAGGCGGCAGGTAACATGACATTTCAATATTTTTTCTTTGATACTTACATCGGATATTTTTTGCAGATGATCCCCGTTGTATTGCTAACGGCGGTCGTGTATGCTGTATTGAGAAAGCGTTATTTGAAGAAGCAGGGTCGGGCGGTCAATAAATCGGCAGAGGTGTGCCGACTGCTGTTTGTATGCTGGCTGACGGGGCTTGTGGCACTGACGGTCGTGCCGAGTAATTTGTGGAATAACATGTGGTACTTCTTGTTCTACCACATGCCGAGCGGCGCAGAACTGCGGCTGTTCACCTTTCAATACAATTTCCTGCCCACCTTTGTCGGACGCTTCGGCACGGAGAATTTAGGCAACATCATAATGTTTGTTCCGATGGGAATTTTGTACCCGCTCATCAGGGAGAATGTCAATTGGAAGCGCATGCTCGGGGCAGGCTTTGCGCTCTCAGCATGCATCGAACTCATTCAGCCGATAATGGGGCGCAGCTTTGATGTTAACGATTTGATTTTAAACACCTTCGGCGCTATGGCGGGATTTGCCTTGCTTTGGGCGGCGAGAAAAATTATTTCAAAATGTACCGCTAAAAATAAGAAGGTTGGTGAGTGATATGGACGAAAAAATCTTGAAATTCAAGGAATTGGTGGCGGCGAGCGACAATATCGTATTCTTTGGCGGCGCGGGAGTATCGACCGAGAGCGGAATCCCCGATTTTCGCAGCAAGGACGGTCTTTACAATCAGAAATACGACTACCCGCCCGAGGAAATACTCAGCCACACATTTTTCGTGCGAAAAACCGAGGAATTTTACAAATTTTACCGCGATAAAATGAATTCGCTCAATTATGAGCCGAACATCACGCATATCAAATTAGCCGAGCTGGAAAAAATGGGCAAGCTCAAGGCGGTCATCACTCAGAATATCGACGGTCTGCATCAAAAGGCAGGCTCGCAGAACGTCCTCGAGCTTCACGGCAGTGTGCTGAGAAATTACTGCACCAAATGCCGCAAATTCCACGGCGCGGAGGATGTATTCGAGGGCAGCGGGATTCCCAAATGCGAGTGCGGCGGAGTGATAAAGCCGGATGTCGTGCTGTATGAAGAACCGCTGAACAACGAGGTCGTGGAGAAATCCGTTGCGGCGATCGCGGCGGCAGACTTGATGATAGTCGCGGGCACGTCGCTGACGGTATACCCCGCCAGCGGACTGATAAATTACTTCCGCGGCAAAAATCTCGTGCTGATAAACCGCGACGCAACTCCCTACGACAGCAAGGCTGATTTGGTCATAAACGAAAGTCTCGGCAAGGTGTTTGCGGAGATATGACAGAGGGTTAAAAATCGCGTGTTATAAAATAATTTATAATTTCATATAATATTCAATATTTTTCGGCGAATGTATGATATAATGTTAGAAAATGGGTTTGCTGTAATGTTTGCTATAAATTTAATTAAATATAAAAACCACAGGAGGTTATTGACATGAACCATTTGCTTAAAATGCTGGATCTTTCGTCCGGCGAAATCAATGATATACTTAACCTTGCCGACCAGCTCAAATACGAGCAGAAGCACGG
>JBGUUF010000298.1:0-4194 GCA_045133435.1 Acutalibacteraceae bacterium | reverse complement strand
CATGCGCGCGACCATCAACGCGATCACCGCTCTGGGCGCAAAGGTGGAATTTTCGGATGGCAGACTGACTATCGACGGCATCGGCGACATCTCCAAAAACAATGCCGACAACGAGCCTGTTGACATCAACTGCATCGAGTCAGGCTCCACCCTCAGATTCATAATTCCGATAGCCGCCGCCGTGGGCATCAACGGCAGATTTATCGGCGAAGGCACACTTCTTCCCCGCCCGATAGGTATTTACACCGAACTGCTTCCGAAAGCAGGAGTGGAATGCTTCACCGAGGGAGGATTGCCTTTGATTTGCCGTGGCAAGCTCCGGTCGGGCGAATATGAGATTCGCGGCGATATCAGCTCGCAGTTTATCACGGGCATGCTGTACGCATTGTCACTCTGCGAGGGCGACAGCAAGCTCATACTCACCACACCGCTGCAATCCTCCGCCTATGTGGACATGACCACCTGCTGCATGGCGGATTTCGGTGTGAAGGTCGAGCGCACCGACTACGGCTGGTTCATACCCGGCGGTCAGAAATACACACCGCGCGATTACACAGTCGAAGGCGATTGGTCGCACACGGGATTTTTCCTCGCGGCGGGTGCATTGGGCAGTGAACTCACACTGCGCGGTCTGCGGATGGATTCCGTTCAGGGCGATATGGCGGCTCTGGAATTGTTTCGCGGCTTCGGTGCTGACATCACCGAGCAGGACGGCACTCTGACGGTGCGCAAAGGCACGCTTCACGGTCAGCACATCAATGCCGAGCAGATCCCCGACCTCGTGCCGTGTTTGGCGGTATGCGCCGCGCTCTGTGAGGGCACGACGATCATCGACCACGCGGAACGTCTCCGCATCAAGGAGAGCGACCGCCTTGCCTCAACAGCAAGCATGATAAACGCGCTCGGCGGCAAGGTCACGGAGCTTCCCGACGGTCTGAAAATCGAGGGCGTTAGTGAATTCACAGGCGGCACGGTTGACGGCTGCCGCGACCACAGAATAATAATGTCTGCCGCGATCGCCGCACTGAGTGCTTCGGGCGAGGTCACTATCACCACACCGCACAGCGTTAACAAAAGCTATCCGTCATTCTTTGACGTTTACAATTCTCTTGGAGGTAATGCCAATGTCATCAACATGGGGTAACAACATAAAAATTTCAATATTCGGCGAGAGCCACGGCGTGGGTATCGGCGTGGTCATCGACGGTCTGCCTGCGGGCGAGCACCTTGATTTCGACGAGATACAATTTCAGATGAACCGCCGCGCACCCGGCAACGATTCCACATCCACTCCCCGCAAGGAGGAGGATATGCCGGAGGTCTGCGCAGGCATTCTCAACGACACCACCACAGGCGCACCGCTCTGCGCCGTTATCGAGAACGCAAACACGCGCTCGGTGGATTACGATAAATTACAGCGTCTCCCCCGCCCCGGTCATGCCGACTACACAGGCGCGGTGCGCTACAACGGCTACAACGACGTGCGCGGCGGCGGACATTTCAGCGGTCGTCTCACCGCTCCACTGACCTTTGCGGGTGCGATCTGCCGTCAGATTTTGGCACGCAGAGGAATCACTATCGGCGGTCACATCTACGCTATCGGCAATATTTTCGACATTCCGTTTGACCCGGTCGAGGTCAATGCTGAGCAGCTCACCGAGCTTCAGAATCACTTCTTCGCCCTCAACAAGCCCGAAACCGAGCCTTCCATGCGCCGCATGATCGACGAGGCGAGAATGCAGCGCGACAGCGTCGGCGGCATCGTGGAAATCGCGGCTGTCGGTGTTCCCGCAGGTATCGGCTCGCCCATGTTCGGCGGCGTGGAGAATGTTCTCTCCTCTATCGTATACGGCGTTCCCGCTGTCAAGGGCGTGGAATTCGGCGCAGGCTTTGACGTGACAAGAATGCGCGGCAGTGAGTCCAACGACCCCTTCACTATCGTAGGCAACAAGGTCGTCACCACTCGCAACGTAGCAGGCGGTATTCTCGGCGGCATCTCCAACGGCATGCCCATTATCATGCGTGCGGCGGTCAAACCTACCCCGTCGATCTCGCAAGAACAGCACACAGTCGACCTCAAGGAGCACCGCGACGCTATCCTCACGGTCGGCGGCAGACACGACCCATGCATCGTTCCCCGCGCACTGCCCGCAATTGAATCGGCAGTCGCAATTGGTCTGACTGATCTCATGAAGGAGGTAGGCAAGCTGTGAGCCCCATTAATCTCAACGACATCCCCGAAAACATTGATCTCTCCGACATCCGCAAGGAGATAGATTCGATAGATACCCAGCTTCTCGATTTATTCGTTCAGCGCATGAACGCCTGCGGCAAGGTCGCCGCGGTAAAAAAGCGCGACGGCACACCCATTTCCAACCCCAAGCGCGAGCAGGAAATTCTCGACCGCGTGGAGTCCGAGGGCGGCGAATTCGGCAAGGGCGCACGCACATTGCTCGCCACGCTCATCGACATAAGCTGCTCCTATCAGCAAATGCTGCTCTACGGTGAGGACGGCAAGCTCCGCAAAAAATTTATGACCGCAGGAACCGAGCTTAAAGGCTCAAAAATCGCATGTCAAGGCACGGTGGGCGCGTATTCTCACCTCGCCGCAAAGCAGTTCTTCGGCGATGACGTGGAACCGCTCTTTTACAGCCGCTTTGAGGATGTCTTTGACGCGGTGACGGGCGGCGAAATTGACTTCGGCATTCTCCCTATCGAAAACACGACAGCGGGTGCGGTCAACGACGTTTACGACCTGCTCACCCGCCACGGCTTCTACATCGTGGGCGAGACTGACGTTGACGTAAATCACTGCCTGCTCGCTCCAAAGGGCGCAAAGATCGAGGACATCAAGGAGGTTTATGCACATCCGCAGGCTCTCGCACAGTGCGCTAAATACATACAGCGTCACGGCTTCAACACCAACGAATACAGCAACAACGCCGTTGCCGCAATGAATGTCGCTCGCTGGAACGACCCGACTAAGGCGGCTATCGCATCGAATGTTGCGGGCAAGAAGTTCGACATGGAGATTCTCGAAGAGGGCATTCAGGACATCGACGGCAACCAGACCCGCTTCATCGTCATTTCCAAAAATATGATAATCCGTGACGGCGCGGATAAAATCAGCATGACATTCTCGCTTCCCCACCAAACGGGCAGTCTCTACCGCGTGCTGTCGAGATTCGCGTCCAACGGCATGAATATTTTCAAGATAGAATCCCGTCCGCTCAAGGGCTGCAACTTCCAGTACAGATTCTACCTCGACTTCAACGGCAATGTTAACGATGAAAAGGTCTGCTCGCTGATATGCTCACTCAGCACCGAAATGGCAGATTTCAAGTTCCTCGGAAATTATTGATATTTGATTCGATAGTCTGTGACGTACACTGCCGCAAATTCATTTTCGGAATTTATACAGATATTAGAGTGATAATATGAAATACTTTCGCACGAATTCAGAGCTAAACGGAACATGTTATCATGAATTCCAAAAAGGTAAATGGGATGGTGTGACCTTTTGGAAAAACGATTCATTGTATCTACATGATGATATTCTCTACAGTTTAAAAATAGGAGAGTTATTTCTCAGCGTTATTCCTGCATATGATGAATTCGGTGAAACTGAAATTAACGAATTGCAGTGGAACGAAATTTGCAATACTGCGGCATCAATAGGCAGCGAACTAAAGGCTGTGATAGATGAAGCCGATGTATGGGCAAGAGAGACATTCAAAACTTACAGCATTTTTACTATCTTAGGAATATAAGGAAAAGATATTGATTATGACGCTCACAGACATAATGGCTCGTAATGCAAAGCTGCTGATAGTTTCGCTTCTAAAAAGATAACAATCCCTTTCGATTTATCCAAATCTTTACCAATCGCCTTTAATTCTTAACCTTTTCCAAACCTTTGCCCTTTATACTTTAACCATAACGACGAAGGGAAAAGGTGGTGAGAATTCATGTTGATGTACAAGACAGAAGTTATTCCTTTCACAAAGGATGCCGAGAAACGCGCTCAGCTTATCGAGGCTAAGGCTAACGAAATGTATGAAAAGGGTTACGAGTTGGTTTGCGTAACATCCACACCCAACTGCGGCGCGATTCTTACATTCAAGACAAAATAACTTGAGCTAACGACAAACTGCATTCACATAAGAGCAAAAAAGGACGGTAATTATTTTGTAT
>JBGUUF010000297.1:0-2258 GCA_045133435.1 Acutalibacteraceae bacterium | reverse complement strand
AACAACGAGGTCGAGACGCTCAACATACCAATAAAGAACAGTTGGCAGTCGGTCACTATCCGCAATATGTCGGTGCTCTGTCCGAACTTTGAGCTTAACAAGACCGCGATCGTGGCGCATATTTACAGCACATACAAGCTGGATGTCGAGAGTACCATGTATCAGAGCTTCGAGGTGCCGAAGGGCGATACTGCAACCAAGCAGAAGACCACCACGACGGCTGCCACGACAACGGCTCCGTCTATTGCAGAGGATACCACGACTACCACGGAGCCGACAGAATCCACGCAGTCGTCAACTACCACAAAGAAAACCTATTGGTGGGATAGAACGACCACCACTTCAACGACGACCACCACGCGTTCGAGCCAGTCAACTACTACCACTGCGCCGCCTTCGACCACAACGGCTGCGCCCCCGCAGAATCAAGGCGATGCTGACGAAGCAGCGTGATGATCTGCAGATAATAAAAAGTCATTCCGATAAATTAGTGTCGGGATGACTTTTTTGATTTGTTTGGTAAAAAGGATAAAAATATTTTTGTCGGGTGTAAGAAATTTTACTTGACAGGGAGGGAAAAAGGTTATATAATTAACAGGCAATGAAGTGTAAAGATTTTTGCTTTACAAGATTTGATGATATGCAGTTCGAGTTCGGCAGGAGGTGTTCCCTTTGGCAGTCAATCCCGAATTTACTGTGCTTCTTGATGTCTACGGCGATATTCTCACCGACAAGGAGCGCGATATGCTCGATTATTATTACAATGATGACCTGTCGCTGAGGGAAATTTCCGATAACGAGAACGTCGCAAGGCGCGAAAGACGTGCCTCGGGGGATGAAAATTCCCGCGAGCACGAGACTATCACCCGCCAGGGCGTGCGTGACACCATTAAGCGCGCCGAAGCCAAGCTGATCGCTATGGAAGAAAAGCTCGGATTGGTGCGGAAAAATAAAGAGATGATGGAGATAGTCTCGGAGATACGCAAAAACGCCGAAAAGGTGGCTGTGAGAGCGTATCAGATAAGAGCGCCGAAGGAGATAATCACCATGGCATCGGATATAGACACTCTGGCGGAAAAGCTGGAGGAATATTTGAAATAAATTCCTGTTTTTTTATGATATAAATTTCACTCGGATGGGAGATGGATATTGTGGCATTTGAAGGACTTTCCGAAAAGCTCAGCGCGGCTTTTAAAAAGCTGAGAGGCAAGGGCAAGCTCACCGAAGCCGATGTAAAAGAGGCAATGCGCGAGGTTCGCCTTGCATTGCTTGAGGCAGACGTAAACTTTAAGGTGGCAAAGGACTTCACCAATCGCGTGACCGAAAAGGCTATAGGCACAGAAATTCTCGAGAGCCTTACCCCCGGTCAGCAGGTGGTCAAGCTGGTCAATGACGAGCTTACCGAGCTGATGGGCGGTTCGGCAGCGCGTATAGCGGTCCCCAATCGTCCGCCCTGCATCATAATGCTCTGCGGCTTGCAGGGTTCAGGTAAGACCACCCACGCGGGCAAGCTGGCATATATGATGAAAAAAGAAGGCAAACGCCCCTTGCTGGTGGCCTGCGACGTTTACCGTCCCGCAGCTATCGAGCAGCTCAAGGTCGTGGGTGAAAAGGCAGGCGTGCCTGTGTTTGAGATGGGTCAGATAAACCCCGTCAAGATCACTGAGGCGGCGCTCAAGCATGCCAAGGACCACGGCAATGACATGGTTATTATAGATACCGCCGGTCGTCTGCACATCGACGAGGCTCTGATGAAGGAACTCAAGGATGTCAAGGCGGCGGTCAATCCCCACGAGATTATGCTCGTGGTTGACGCTATGACAGGTCAGGACGCAGTTAATGTGGCAAAAGAGTTTGATGAAAAGGTTACTATCGATGGAGTTGTTTTAACCAAAATGGACGGTGATTCCAGAGGTGGTGCGGCACTTTCCATTAAAGCCGTTACAGGAAAGCCTATTTTATACGTTGGTATGGGTGAAAAATTGTCTGATTTGGAACAGTTTTATCCAGATAGAATGGCTAGCCGTATTTTAGGAATGGGAGATGTGCTTTCCTTAATCGAAAAAGCACAGGCAAACATAGATATTGACGCAGATAAGGAAAAAGAAATGGCTGCCCGAATGAAAAAGGGCAAGTTCGATTTTGAAGATTATCTGGAAAGTATGCGTCAAATGAAAAAAATGGGAGGCCTTTCCAGTATTATGTCGATGATGCCAGGTATGAGTAAGCAAATGGGCAACATCGATTCTATGGTAGAT
>JBGUUF010000296.1:0-3248 GCA_045133435.1 Acutalibacteraceae bacterium | reverse complement strand
CGGGCAGATTATAATTATCCGATATGTATATAATTATAGCACCTGTTAATGAAAAATAATCGGGCTAATTCATTAACAAACTGAAAAGTTATATTAAATTATATCAACGATTTGTAAAATATATGATGTTTTTCCGATTTTTGGCAAAATAATGAATTTTACTTATAAATTTATAAAAATAGTGTTGTTTTTGGGGCAAACATATGATATAATAAACAAAACTAAACTGTAAAGGAGATGTTGTTTCAAATGTTTAGTGACATTATCTGCGAACAACTCGTTAAAAGAAAGTTGACTCCGAAATATATGGCTATAGGCGCAGGCATCATCACCGGCGGCGTATTTCTGTCATTCCTCGCATATGCCATCGGTGTGTATGCTGACCCCGCTGTTGGACTTATGGGCTCTATGCTGTTTCTCTGCGGTATTTTTATTACCTTTTACTTCGGCAGATTTGCCATTTTCGTCGAATACGAGTATTCCTTTGTAAACGGCGAGCTTACCATTGATAAAATATCCGCTAAAAGCAAAAGAAAACATATGCTGGATGTCGATGTGAAGTCATTTGAAAAAATGGGCAAGTATGACCCTGAAAAGGAAGAAAAGCTCAAGATAACCAAAGTGTGTGATTTCTCGGTCGATAAATACGATTCTGATACGATATACGCATATTTCAAAGACAGCAGCGGAAACAATACACTGCTCATCTTCACTCCAAATGAAAAGCTCATCGGCTCGATGAAGACATATGTCAACAATATGGTGTTCCGTGAGGCATTCCCGAATTTCAAAGCGGCAGCCAAAAGCAGCGACGAGCAGTAATACAATGATTCGGCTTTAATTTTTTATCAAATCTAAGACAAGCGCTGCCGATAGGGTGCGCTTGTCTTATGCAATATGTGGAGGAGATTTTTTATGCTGATACTTAACAACGAACAAACAAAAAAGCTGGAGGATAATGCGGTCAACGAGGGCGGCATAGAGCATATCAAGCTCATGGAAAATGCCGGAACATCGGTATTTCGCTTTATCAACGAATGCATGGGTGTCAACAACAAGTCTGTCGCCATAGTCTGCGGCAGAGGCAATAACGGCGGTGATGGTTTCGCCGTGGCAAAGAGAATGATCGACGGCGGTGCAAAGGTTCGCATTCTGCTTGCGCTCGGCAATCCCACCACCGACGACGCCAACAAGCTGCTCGAAGAAAGCGAAGCTATGGGCATCAAAACATTCCTCTACGCCGACGAAGCTGAAAGGGTCGAATTCGCCAAGACTATCGACGCAGCCGACATCATAGTGGATGCTATATTCGGTGTGGGTTTCCACGGCACAGTGAGCGAGTCACTGACCGAGATCATCAATAGGATAAACGATGCACGCGGCACGGTAGTGTCGATCGACGTGCCCAGCGGAGTGGATTCGGATTCCGGCGAGGTCGCAGGTCCCTGCGTCAGAGCGGATTACACCGTCACATTTTCCACGATGAAGCCGGGGCATGTTATCTACCCCGCCGTGGACTACTGCGGACATGTGCACATCGCCACTATCGGCATTGACGAGCGCGTGATTCAGGAGCAGGAGCACCACATCTCCACCATAGATTACCAGTCGATACGCCTTTGCTTCCAGCCGCGCAAAAACAACACCCACAAGGGTACATACGGCAGACTGCTCAACATCTGCGGCAGCGTGGGCATGGCAGGCTCGGCGACCTTCGCGGGCAAGGCTGCCGTGCAGTCGGGCGCAGGCATGGTTGAAATGGCGGTCGCAAGGGATATTTACCCCATCGTCGCCGCTAATCTCATCGACCCCGTTTATATCCTGCTCGACAGCAATGCACAGGGCACTATAGCCGCTTCGTCCATCCCCACCGTGCTGGAAAAAATGCAGAATTCGACTGCCGTTATGATAGGCTGCGGTTTGGGGAAAGGCGAGGACGTGCAGCAGCTCGTTGCCGAAGTGATTCGCAACTGCGAGGTGCCAATGGTCATCGACGCAGACGGCCTGAATGCCATAAAGGACGATCTCGGCGTGTTGCGCGAGGCGAAGGCTCCCATCATTATGACACCCCATCCGGGCGAAATGGCGCGTCTGGTCGGCAAGACCAACGAAGAGGTCCAGTCTCAGCGTCTTGAGGTTGCCTCCTCCTTCGCCATGACCTACGGAATATACCTCGTGCTCAAGGGAGCAAACACAGTATGCGCCACTCCCGACGGACGCATTATGATAAATCTCACGGGCAATCCCGGCATGTCGAAATCCGGCAGCGGTGACGTGCTCGCAGGCTTGATGGGCTCACTGCTGGCGCAGGGCATGAATCCCGAGGACGCGGCCGCTGCGGCTGTGCATATCCACGGACTTGCCGGCGACAGAGCCGCCGAAAAATTCTCCCAGCACTCAATGTCCCCGATGGATATAATTTTTGAATTCGCCGACATCTTCGCCGAAATCGAGAGATAAGAAATTGGTAGGGATCACTATGAAGAAGGTTTTGAAGGATAAGGGATATTTGTTCAGCGTTTTAATGATAATGTTAGTTTTCAGCTTATGCTGTTACTACTCAGGCGCAATAAGATCAATTGCATTGAATACTTTCCAAAAGCTCGGATTCGATGCGCCTTTAAATGCTTACACAAAAATCCACAGCGTTCTTTACAACGGTGAGTCAGCGGTTGGATACATAATGAGCATTTTTACCTCTGCGATAGGTATAGTGCTTTGCGCTGTTGCCGGACACTTATGGCTTCGTGATCTTAGCAAAAATCAAATTGCGGCGGCTTGCACGATTTACAACATTTACACCTTGTTGGCACTGGCAATCACTTATCCTGCCTACAGTTTTATTCTTACAAGTGATTTTTTTCACAGATCGTTCATCGTTGTTGTATAATATCGCAATTAATTTTTGTAACCTAATAAATGTTGGAACCGGTATGGCTGATTCAATCACAGGTGTCATTGTAAACACAATAAATATTATGTGGCAAAATGATCAGTTTAATGAGCAATATTATATGTATGTCAAAATCACTTTTGTTGTTAAATATGCTGTTCAGTTGACTCTACCATATCTTTTTATGTTCTTCGGCAAGTCGAAGAACAGCTCCCCTCGCCTAAAATCCATCCAAAGCTAAAAATTATAAAAAAAGCCGTGCATGACGGAGTTAAATCCGAAATGCACGGCTTTTTTGTGAATGTAAATTTTAATTGTCGCCCTCGGTATGTTTTGCCGCAACGTCCTCTGTAAT
>JBGUUF010000295.1:0-4469 GCA_045133435.1 Acutalibacteraceae bacterium | reverse complement strand
GCAGTCCTCCGTGCGTCGCTCGGCATTGACCGCGCGAACCTCGAATTCAGATGAAATCTTGGCGGCTTCGGAAGCCTTGTGGTCGAATTTTCTGACGATTTCCGATGTCTTTTCGCCCGCGACATACGCCGACAGAATGCGGTGAATGAAGCTGTCGGGATAGCGGCGGATGGGGGAGGTGAAGTGGCAGTAATCCTCCAGCGCAAGTCCGAAATGCCCCAGCGGGCTGTAATCGTAGCGAGCTTTGGACATGGCGCGCAGCATTACATTGGAAACCACCTGCTCGTATTTCGTATCCTTGACCGCCAGCAGAATCGCATCAACGTCCGACGGCGAGGGATTGTCGCGCAGTGCCACGGAATTTATGCCGATAATGCCCAGGAGCTGCGAAACTCTGTCGAGAGCTTCGGGATTCGGGGTTTCATGCACACGGTAAACGAACGGAATCTGTGCCTTTCTTGCAAGCATGGCAGCGGCGATGTTTGCCGAAATCATGAACTGCTCGATCATTTCCTCAGCTTCGCCCGTTTCACGCGCTCTCAGACCGATGCACACGCCGTTTTCGTCCAGCACAAATCTCGATTCGGTTGAGGTGAAATGCACACTGCCGCGCTTGTCCGAGCTGGATTTCAAAATCTGATACAGCTCATATGCGTCGGAGATCGTACCGCGCACGGGAGCGTATTTCTGCACAATATCATCAGAGGCAGAGCCGTCTAGGATCTGGTTGACCTCGGAATAAACGCCGCGAACCTTGGAATTGATAATGGTCTTGGCGAAGCGATAATCCAGCATTTTGCCCTGCTTGTCGAAGGTCATGAACGCGCTGAATGCCAGCTTGTCGGTGTGAGCGTTGAGCGAGCAGATGCCGTTTGAGATAGCTTCGGGGTACATCGGAATAACTCGGTCGGCGAAATACACCGATGTGCCGCGTGTGAGAGCCTCCTTGTCGAGCGGACTTTCGTCCTTGACATAATGCGACACATCCGCGATATGCACCGACAATTCAAAGCCGTCAGCCGTCTTTTTGACGCATATTGCGTCGTCTAAGTCCTTTGCGTCCGCGCCGTCGATGGTGAATATATTCTCGCCGCGAAGGTCGGTGCGTCCCTGCATATCGCTCAAGGAAATTGACTGCGAACCGATTTCCTCCGCGCTGTCGAGCACCTCTCGGCTGAATTTTGACGGTATGCCGAATGCGTCGATTATGGCGTCGGCGCAGATACGGGCGCACTCGGCGTTGCCGTAGATTTTGTCAATAGCGCAGGTCATCTCGCGACCGTCTTTGGAGAGGAATATCTTTGCCTGCACCTTGTCGCCCGCTCGTGCGCCGATCTTGTTTTTCGTCACCTCGATCGGCACGCGGTAGGATGCATCAGCGTGGAATTCCAGCTTGCCGCGGAATTTTTTGAGCGTACCGGTCGCCAGTCTGCCGCCGTGCTCGTATATCCTGAGCACCTTGCCGCAGTAGCCTTTGACATCCATGCGGCGAGAGATAATGACCCTGTCGCCGGGGAGCGAGCCGCCGTTCTGCTCGCATGGGATATACACGTCCTCGCCGCCGTCGTCCGGTTGCATGAACGAAAAATATTTCGACATCGAGATGATTTTTCCCTTGATAAGACCCGCGCCCTCGACACTCTGAACGCCGCCTTTTTTTGATATGACTATTTCGCCGGCTTGCTCGATCGCATTTAGGTCTTTGATGAACTGAGCCATGTCCTTCAAACCCAGCTCCTTGAACAGCTTGTCCGCCTTGATTATTTTGCTTTTCTTGCGCAAAGCGTCAGCTATAAGCTTCTGATTTTCTGTCATATTAAAATAAATTCCCCCAATCGGTTTGATAATTATTGAAATCGTAAATTCTATACCTTATTATTATCATTAATTTGTAAAAAAAATATGCGAAACAGAGGAAACCTGCTTCGCATAATAATCTGACTGTTCTAAAAAAATCAGACACCGAGATTGATGATGTTGATGATCAATACAAGCACAAAGAACACGATCGCAAGAATCTTTGTGAATTTTGCGAGCTTTGCATTTGTAGTTCTGCCCTCGTTTTTGCCGAGGTAGGAATCATAACCTGCGGAAGAAGAACCGCCGATAGCACCGGAAAGTCCGTCATCATCTGATTGCTGGAAAAGAACCAGAACAATTATAATTAAAGCAAGAACCAAAAGTATGGCACTGATTATCCATTCGGGCATTGTAAGCATAACTGTGACACCTCCATTATTATGAAAACATTAAAAAGCATGACGGATATACACCCGCCCCTTGCATACCATTTAATTCTAGCACGAAAATATTCAATTTGCAATAGTTTTTTTACTTTTTTATTTTTTAATGCGAAAAAAATTAAAATCCGAGCGACTGCAGGTGGGAATATTTTGTAAATAATATCAGAACAAACACACAAATCCTTTATTTTTTGCAAACAAGGTGGTATAATGAAAAAAATTACAAAATTGAAAGGATCGTTACAAATCATGGATTATCAGGCAGAATCACTTAAAAAGCATTACGAATGGAAAGGCAAGATCGAGGTCGTCACCCGCTGCCCTGTCGAGGACAGTGTTGACCTGTCGCTGGCATACACTCCCGGCGTCGCTAAGCCTTGTCTCGAAATTCAGAAGGATATAAACAAAAGCTACGAGCTTACCCGCCGTTCAAATCTGGTGGCGGTCATTACCGACGGCTCGGCAGTGCTGGGTCTGGGCAACATCGGACCCGAGGCAGGCATGCCCGTAATGGAGGGCAAATGCGCCCTGTTTAAGAAATTCGGTGACGTTGACGCTATTCCGCTCTGCATCCGCTCAAACGATGTCGATACTATCGTCAACACAGTCGCAATGATCGCAGGCAGCTTCGGCGGCATCAATCTGGAGGATATTTCCGCCCCCAGATGCTTTGAGATAGAGCGCCGTCTCAAGGAGATATGCGATATTCCCGTGTTCCACGATGACCAGCACGGCACGGCTGTTTGCTGCGCGGCGGCTATCATCAATGCATGCCGTCTGACCGGCAGAAATATTTCCGACATCAAGCTGGTGGTCAACGGTGCAGGCGCGGCGGCTATCGCTGTGACCAAGCTGCTCATCACACTGGGTGTCAAGGACGTTATCATGTGCGAGAAATTCGGCGTTATCTGCGAAGGCGACGAGCGTCTCAACAGCGAACAGGCTTACATGGCGACTATCACCAACCGCGAGCACAAGACAGGCACTCTCGGCGATGTGATAAAGGGCGCAGACGTGTTCTTCGGACTTTCGGCTCCCAACGTGCTCACAGGCGAGATGGTTTCAACTATGGCAGAGGGCGCGATGGTGTTTGCAATGGCAAATCCCACTCCTGAGATCATGCCCGACGTTGCTAAGGCGGCAGGTGCGGCTGTTGTTGGCACAGGACGCAGCGACTATCCCAATCAGATCAACAACGTGCTGGCATTCCCCGGCATTTTCCGCGGCGCGCTGGATGTCAGAGCATCCGACATCAACGACGAAATGAAGATGGCGGCGGCTTATGCGATAGCCAATATCATCGAGGACAGCGAGCTTTCTCCCGAGTACATCATTCCCAGTCCGCTGGACAAGCGCGTAGTCGAAAGAGTTTCCAAGGCTGTGGCAGACGCTGCGGTAAAATCCGGCGTTGCGAGAATATAAATTTTGTAAAATTGTATGAATTTTATAAATACTTTTTGTTAAATCCATTTTTTACCATCGACAATTTATCACTTTTTTGTCTATTTTTTGTGCCTTTTAATGCCGTGGCGGTTGACAGATCAAGGAAAAGCTTGTATAATTAAATTTGTTGTTTTTTGGCAACGCGGTTCGTTATGCTTTAATCATTTTTTGAAAGAGAGGTTATTTATAAGATGAAATTCAGAAAGTTTGCGCTTTGTCTGGTGGCTCTTATGCTTGTGTTTGCCGTTTCGGTGACATCCGTACCGGGGTATTTCCTGAATAATACCGTGTCAGTTTCCGCTGCGACTAATCTCAAGCTTAATTCGTCAGGCACACAGGTCAAGAATTTGCAGAATGATCTCATCTTGCTCGGATACATGAAATCCGGCTCGGCTACCGGTAAATTTAACACCACGACACAGACTGCGGTCAAGAAGCTCCAGTCAAATTACGGTCTGACCTCTGACGGTATAGCGGGAACCGATACGCTCGGTCTGATAGAGGGGCTTATCGACGGCACGGCAAAGGTCGTGCAGATAACAGGCACTACAGTCAATGTACGCTCGGGTGCCGGCACCTCCTACAGCAAGGTCACTACCGTCAAGAAAGGGCAGAAATACACATATTTTTCCTATAAAAAAGTAAGCAATGTCACTTGGTATAAGATCAAGGTGGGCAATAAGTCGGGTTACGTCAGCGGTTCTTATGCAAAGGTGGTCAAGATCACTCCCGTTGCTTCTGCAACGACCACGACTACTACAACCAAAGCCGCTACAACTACTA
>JBGUUF010000294.1:0-3564 GCA_045133435.1 Acutalibacteraceae bacterium | reverse complement strand
GTAGATTTACCCACGCTGATTATCGGCAAGTCTCTCGAACTGCCATATGAATTAAAAGAAGCCTTTAACAGTCTCAAAATAAATCTGAATTTTACGGCGGAAGATGCTAAAGTTATCATGATCACCAGCAGCTTGGCGGGTGAAGGTAAATCTTTCATCTCCATGCACTTGATGAAGGTGCTTGCCGAGAGCGGAAAGCGCGTCTGCCTGATTGACACAGATATGCGCCGTTCGGCTATCCTGTCGGATTATCTTATATCTGCCGATAAGACTATCATGGGTCTGAGCCATTATCTCTCGGGTCAGAGCAGCTTCGGCGACGTGCTGTATCGTGTGGAGAATATGGAGCGCGCATATATGATAACCTGCGGCGCGTATGTTGTAGATCCCACGATATTGCTTGAAAACAACCGCTTCAAAGTCCTCATGGAAAATGTAAAAAACAACTTCGACTATGTTATAGTTGACTGCGCTCCTATCGGTCTGGTAGCGGATGCTAAAATCGTTTCAAAATATTGCAGCGGTGCGCTCATGGTGATCAAAAGCGGTGCTATCAATCACAACATGGCGAAAAATACAGCAAGACAAATTGAAGAAAGCGGATGCCGCCTGATCGGTTACATCCTCAACCGCAAAAAGAGCAGAAACGGTTCGTATTACGATAAAAATTACTATCGTTATAACCACTATTACGAAGCTCCATCTAAGAAATGATTTTTCGCAGCGGTGTAAGGGGGCAGTAAGCTTATGAAAAAAATCGGATCGGGGAAGTTGAAGTGGCTTCTGCTGTTTATCTTTTCTTCTGCGGCGGCAATCGGTGCGATCGTCTTTCTGGCGGTATCATATTTCAGCTCACATTCGGTAGATAAATATCTCGAAGCGGCATATAAGGAAATTCCCGAGGTTTCACCTACAGAGACAAGTCTTGTTACCCCGTCTGATTTCATTTCGCCCATAGATTTTGAATCCCTGTGGGCCGTGAATGAAGATATATATGCATGGATAGAGATTCCCGGTACAAAGATAAACTATCCTGTAGCGCAAAAAAAGATGAACGACGCATATTATCTTGACCATGCCATTGACGGGTCAAAGGATAAAAGAGGTACACTTTTTACCGAATCTCTGTTTAACGGAAAAGACTTTAACGACCCTGTGACTGTGATTTACGGGCATGATATGAAGAACGGCTCGATGTTCGGCCGCCTGCAAAATTACTCAAAGGAAGCGTACTTTAAGGAGCACGATACCGTAAAGGTATACATGCCCGAAAAGACGCTCACCTACAAGGTTTTCGCGGCAGCGCCGTTCAGCGGTAAGCACATTCTGTATTCATGGGATTTTGAGCAAGAAAATCAATTCAATAATTTCATCAGGACCGTGCGTTCCACTAAAAGTCTGCTTGCAAATTTCAATGACGATGTTGAAGTTACGTCATCCGATAAGGTATTGATTCTTTCCACTTGCTTAAAGAGTGACAATTCAAAGAGATACCTTGTGATGGCAGTG
Source organism: Acutalibacteraceae bacterium (assembly GCA_045133435.1). Taxonomy (GTDB): domain Bacteria; phylum Bacillota; class Clostridia; order Oscillospirales; family Acutalibacteraceae; genus RUG762. The sequence goes on along the minus strand of JBGUUF010000294.1, from coordinate 2,055 downwards.
CTTACGGACAAATAAAACAAATTTTTCAGGCGTGGCGGTATTTGCCGCGCCTGAATTTTTAGGGAGATTTTTTTATGCACCAGAATAAAAAAATAAGTCAGCGCACCTTTATCACCTGCATAGTAATAATCGCGGTGATAATCGTCGGTCTTGTGATAGCGATGTTTTTTGAGTCGCGCGGCAGTATCTCGGATTATGATTATACCAAGGCAGATATTGTTTACTATAACGATGAGGAATATTTGCCAAAGGGAAATCTGTATACCATGCTGATTGCCGGCACAGACAACACAGGCAAGGTGGTTGAAAAGGAATACAACAACGCAGGACAATGCGACTTTATCGCTTTGATGATAATGGACCGCAGCAGCAAAACCTACAAGGTATTGGAAATCAGCCGCGACACGATGACAAACATTCCCGTTCTCGGACCGCAGGGCGATAAGACGGACACCATTTACGCTCAGATCGCGCTGTCGCATGCATACGGCGACGGTCTGAAGCTGAGCTGTAAGAATGTCAAAAATGCCGTTTCTGATTACCTCTACGGCGTTGAAATTGACGACTATATGGTGTTCAACATTGATGCTATCGGTCTGATAAACGACGCTGTGGGCGGTGTCGAGGTTACGCTTGATGAAGACTTCACCGAGTACGACGAAACCATGAAAAAGGGCACTACGCTCACATTGACCGGTGAGCAGGCGATAATCTACACCAGACAGCGCAAGGAGGTCAGCAACAGCACCAATGAATACAGAATGTCGCGGCAGGAAAATTATATAAAGGGATTGATTCCGCTTGCCAAGGCGGCAATGAACGAAAACAACCAAATCGCGCTGGACATATTTGAAATGCTTGAGGATTACATGGTCACTTCCATGAACAAATCTCAGTTCGGCGGGCTGGCTAATAAGATGTATTCCTATGACAATCAGGGATTCGTCACCATAGCGGGCGAGAGCGTAAAGGGCGAAGAATTCATAGAATTTTACCCTGACGAAAATGATCTGAAGGCGAAGGTAATTGATTTATTTTACAAAAAGCGCTGAATAATAGGAGGAAGCTCAAATGAAATTTATGATAGCGTCGGATATTCACGGCTCGGCATATTACTGCGATATGCTGCTCAAGGCTTTTGAGCAGGAAGGTGCCGACCGCCTGCTGTTGCTTGGAGATATTCTGTATCACGGTCCGCGAAATGACCTGCCCAGAGATTATGCCCCAAAGCAGGTGATACAAATGCTGAACTCGTGCAAAGAAAAGTTGCTCTGCGTGCGCGGAAACTGTGACACTGAGGTTGATCAAATGGTGCTGGATTTCCCGATAATGGCAGACTACTCTGTGATTCCGCTGGGGGATAAAATCATATATGCCACCCACGGACATGTGTTTAACGAGGCGCATCTGCCTCCGTTGCAAAAGGGTGACATTTTGCTTCACGGACACACTCATGTTCCAAAACACACTCTGCATGAAAATTATGTTTATCTCAATCCCGGCTCGGTTTCAATTCCAAAAGAAAACAGCCCTCACAGCTACGCAATTCTGGAGGACTGCAAATTTATTTGGAAAGACATGGAGAGCGGTCAGGTGTATATGTCCGCAGATTTATAAAATCCCCAATAACAGCAAAAAGCCAAAGGCTCACGATTTTGTGACCTTTGGCTTTTCGTTTATATTTAGACGTTCATCAAGTCTGTGAGTGTCATTTCGGGATTGCTTGTTGCCTTGTCGAGGAACTTGAGCAGATATTCATGGAATTCAGCGATGTCTTCTTCCTTGTATACCTTTGTCATGTACTCGTAGTTGATATTCATATCACCTAAGTAATTGTTTGTGGGCATTATTGTGATGTATATCGGCAGGGGGCTTTTACCGGAGGTAAAACGCTCTGTAGATGTCTTGAGACCGGTCTTGCCCGGCTCAGCAAAAGGCTGATAGGTAAAGAGGAATGCGCTTGTGCCGCGTACCCAACCCTTATCGAACATCTTGTCGATCTGAGCTCTCTCGTTAATGATTGGGTTGAAATCTTCCTGGAGAGACTGACCGTGT
>JBGUUF010000293.1:0-9327 GCA_045133435.1 Acutalibacteraceae bacterium | reverse complement strand
CGCGTTTACCGGCAGAGGTGAAAAGTTCCTTACTCACCCCGACGTGCATTGGCAGGGCAGTTCGGAGTTTACGGTCTATCCGCCGGTAATGAATGCGCAAAAACTTGCGGACAATCTCAAATTTATTTGAAAAAGCCGTGTGGCTTTCTTTTATGGAGGTGAAATCAAATGATACTCACAGCATTAGTTCAAACAAAGGGCGGTACGCTTGTGGTTGATCTGCCACGCGACCGCATGGATTTGGAAATGAAAATCCGCTCTATCGGTATCCAAAGGCTTTCGGATAAAATTCATATTATCGACGACGAGGACTGCGACATCAGCGTAAAGTTGTTCGGAGAGAACGATATCGGCAGACATTTGTCGCTGCTTTTTAACGAAAACCATACGCTGTTTGATGTCAACAAGACCCTGCAGTTTGTGGCGAATTCCGTTGAGGATATCCGCGACGATTTGGAGATGAATATCATTCACGACCAGTATGACACACCTGCGGAGCTTGTCGGCGATATCGAGCGCATGACTGATGAAGTCGGGCAGTACACCGAAACCTTCTATTTCCCGCTTGTCGGCAATATGGAGGATGAGGACGACGGCGAGCAGTACGAAGTCGGCAACCGCTATCTCCGTTACTATGAATATGAGATTCGCGAGCTGCTTCAAAAGGAGCAGGATCTCGACGGCACAAACATGAAGGATTACTTCTACGATGATGATAACGCGCAGAAGAAAATGGTCTCCTGCCAGTGGGATGTTGTTGAATGCAGCAACACCCTCTACGGCAAGGTCGAGTTCCGGCTCCGAGAGCCGTTTACGGCAGAAGAAAAGGAGCTTGTACGTTCTTGGTGCATCGGTCAGGCGGCAGACGGCTTGGGCGAAGGGTTCGAACAACGCCCGATCGAAACCGAGGACGGCGATCTCTACGTCTCCATGTGGAACAGTAGCGACGACTATTTCATGTACGATGAGGATGAGATGAACGACTACCTCGCCCAGCAGCAGGGCGGCGTAATGACACAGTAAAAAATGACTTGGAAAGGTGTTGATGATACATATGATTCAGAAAACCAAATAGCTTTATCGATCGGCAGAGGGCGACCTCTGCTTTTATTTTTTGAAAGGAAGATTCATGATGAAAAGAAAAAACATCACTAAAGCCCTTATCAGCTTGATGCTGCTTGTTTCCGTGGCGTTCACTTCTTTGGCTGCTCTGCCCGCGTCGGCGGCGACGGTTAGCTCCGACAGCAGTGTGAGCGCGGGTTGGAGCTGTGCGACGCCCCATATCGACGTCACGTCGTTTCACCAGAGAGGACAGTCCATCGGATTCCGCTGGAATAAGGTGAGCGGCGCCACACGTTACAGGGTGTTCTATAAGGACAGCGGCGGTACTTGGAGAAAGCTCGGCGATACGAGCGGCAATCTGTGGTATGACCGCGAGCTGAAAAGAACCTGTATGGGCGGTTATTATACCGTTCGCTGTGTATCCGATGACGGAAAAACGTTTATTTCCGATTATCAGCATTCGGGAACATGGATTAAGGAGACATACTATTCAACGCCCTGCATCGAGCATGTGCAGAAGATCAACTGGAACAAGGCGTATATCTTTTTTGAGGGGAATCCGAACGTGATCCGCGACGGAAACCTTTTTCAGTTATACATGAAGAAAGGTAAAAACGGCAAGTGGACAAGAATCAAATCACGCCTTGAAATGTGGGAGGAAACGCCTGAAATGTGTACTGACTACGACGGCGCGGACTACTATCCCATGTGCTACCGTGCGGAAATCACCAATGATTCCGTCCCTTATCCCGGTGAAACCTATTACTACACCGTTCGCTGCGTCGGCTTTGGAAACAAGCTGCTTGACAACGGAAAAGTTGGGTTTGGCGAAATCTTCACGAGTATGTACAACGACAATAACGCCTACTACATCCACCATCCAAAATAATTATCAGGAAAGGACATAGTTTATGAACAAAAGCTTATCAACAACAAAACTGACGAGAGCAGGCGCGATCATTCTCGCGGTCATCACGCTCCTGTCAACCATTTTCATTATCCCCGCGAGCGCGAAAACAGGCGACTCGGCGACGATCACCTTTGATTATGCCTACGACACCGGCGGCAATATCATCACCTATTACGGTACCGTCACCCACGACGGCATTACGGTCGGCACTCCCGGCGAGGAGCTTTGCCGCATCTATGCCGACGGCAAAGACGCCTACTGCATTCAGCCCGGTTACAGCCTCTATTCCGGCAACACGCTGATCGAGGGTCAGTCCTCTGTTTGGGACGGCGTGAGCAAGGATAAGCAAAAGGCGGTGAATATCGCTCTTTTGTACGGCAAGCCCGGCAACGAAAAGAACCTCGGCGGCACCGACGGTCAAAAGTGGATCGCCACGCAGGTTATCGTGTGGGAAATCCTCTGCGGCTGCCGCAATACAGGCGCGGGCTTCAAGTGTACCAACACCAAATTCATCGATGCGCTCACAGCTGGCGACCACAACCCCGGCGTCAAGTCGGTGTATAACACGATTGCCAATGCGATGGCGAATCACCACACCGTACCTTCCTTTGCTTCCAATCTCGCGTCCTCTGCTCCCACTCATACGATGCAGTACAGCAACGGCACTTATTCTGTGACGCTTACCGATAACAACGGCGTTCTTTCGCAGTTTGCGTACAAGACGAGCGGCAATATCGCCGTCAGCATTTCGGGAAACAAGATGACGCTCTCGACCAATTCCCCGATTACAGAGGAAAAAACGCTCGCGATCAATAAGACCGTTCCGACCGTCAACGATTCCGTTCTGGTCGCGTTCGGCGATTCGTACAAGCAGGACGTCATTGTCGGCGTTGCGGCGCCCGACCCTGTTCCGTCTGTTTTCAAGCTGAAAACAAGCGGCGGTCATCTGAAAATCGTCAAGACCTCTGAGGACGGTAATATTGCCAATATTGAGTTTACCGTCACGGGCGATAATTTCAAGCAGACGGCAAAAACCAATGACAAGGGCGAGCTTGTTCTCACAGGACTCACCCCCGGCACCTACACCGTGACCGAAGCGAAGTCCGACAAGTATGTAGAGCAGCCTCCGCAGACAATCACCGTTGAAAACGGCAAGACAGCTGAGGTCAAGTTCCATAACAGCCTGAACAAGGGCGGTCTGAGTATCATCAAGACCTCTGAGGACGGCATCGTTGCGGATATTGAGTTTACTGTCAAGGGAAGCAACTACAACAAAACTGCTAAGACCGACAAGGACGGCAAGCTGCACCTGACCGGTCTGCTTCCCGGCAAGTACACCGTGATCGAGACTCCCTCCGACAGATACGTCGCTCAGGAGCCTAAGACGGTCACTGTTGAGTATGGCAAGACCGCTTCTGTCAGCTTTGAAAACAAGCTGAAAAAGGGCAATCTTGACATCATCAAGACCTCCGAGGACGGCGTTGTCGCTGATATCGAGTTCACAGTCACGGGCAACAACTACAATAAGACCGCCAAGACGGACAAGGACGGAAAGCTGCACCTGACAGGTCTGATTCCCGGCAAGTACACCGTGACCGAGACTCCCTCCGAAAGATATGCAGCACAGGAGGCGCAGACTGTCACCGTTGAATACGGCAAAACCGCGACCGTCACCTTCAAGAATGTTCTCAAAAAGTCTGAGATCACCATTGTGAAAAAGGATGCCGAGAGCAAGAAAACCATTCCTCTCGCTGGCTTCGGTTTCAGGATTCAGAAAGCTGACGGCAGCTTTGTCGCCGTCGATCAGAAGGATGTATTCTACACCGATAACACCGGTACGATCAAGCTCCCCGTCAAGCTCGCTTACGGCAGCTACAAGCTGATCGAGGTACAGGCGGGAACGGGATATGTGCTCGACGGTACGCCCATCAGCTTCACCGTTGACGGCACAAAAACCGTCATTGAGCTTGTGAAGTACAACAAGGTTGAGAAGGGTACGATCACCATCACCAAAACAGGCGATATTTTCGCGTCCGTTACTGAGGAAGAAGTAACCGAGCCTACAACTGAACCCTCTGCAACGGAAGAAACAACTGCTCTCGCAGAGGAAAGCACAACCACACCTGAAACGACAACTATCCCTGCCGAGGAATCCACCGCGCCGACTGAATCCTCTGAATCGGACGACAGAAAGCCCGTTATCAAGTATCAGCCCGTCTACAAGAACGGCGGTCTTGCCGACGCGGAGTTTACGATCACTGCCGCCGAGGACATCACCACTCCCGACGGAACCGTTCACTTTAAGAAGGGCGAGGTCGTTGATACCATCACCACCGGCAAGGACGGCACAGCCAAAACCAAGGCGCTTTATCTCGGCAAGTACACGATCACCGAAACAAAGAGTCCCTTCGGCTACGTTGCGAATCCCGAAACCTACACTGTAGAAATCAAATACGCAGGACAGAACGTCGAGGTAACCAACACCGATCTCAAGGTGGAGAACATCCGCCAGAAAGCCGAGATCACACTGCAGAAGGTTCTTGAAAAATATGACCTTCTCGGAATCGGCGACAACGGCGAGATCGCGAACGTCGCGTTTGCTCTCTTTGCCGACGAGGACATCACCGCCGCAGACGGTAAGGTGATTCCCAAGGATGGTCTCATTGAGATCATCAACTGTGATGAAAACGGCAAGGTGCGCTTCAACACCGAGATTCCTTTCGGCAAATACTACGTTCAGGAGTATTCCACCGACAAGCATTACATCATTGACAGCACCAAATATCCCTTTGAGTTCGCCTATACTCCCGATACCGACGTGCAGCACTTCGATATCACGAGCGAGAAGGAAATCATCAATGAGCTCAAGCGCGGCACCGTCTACACTACAAAGGTTGACGAGGAATATCCCGAGAACAAGCTCTCAGGCGCTGTCTTTGAGATTTATGCCGACGTTGACGGCGACAAGCAGTTTGATCCAGAGGTAGACAAGCTTGTCGGCGAGATGAAGGAAGTTCCCGTGAAGCCCGGCGACTATTACTTCACCGACCTTCCTGTTGGCGGTTTCTTCCTCTGCGAAAAGGAAGCGCCCGCAGGTTTCGAGAAAGACGACAATTACTACTACTTTGAGATCACTGAGGACGGCGACGAGGTCACCGTCGAAAACAAGGCGGGCGTCGGTTTTGTCAACAAGCCCACTACAGGAGAGCTCGAAATCACCAAGAAGGACGTCGCCACAGGCAAGCCGCTCCCGAAAGCAGGATTCCGCATCAAGGACACTGACGGCAAGGTCGTTGCAGAGGGTTATACCGACGAGAACGGCGTCGCCAGATTCAAGCTCCGCGCGGGCAAGTATACCTATGAGGAATTCGACGCTCCCGAGGGCTATATCATCGACACCACACCGCATGAGTTTGAACTCACCGAGGACGGTCAGATCGTTAAGGCTGAGATGACCAATGAAAAGGAATCCACTCCCGATACACCGCAGACCGGAGATTCGAGCATGACAGGATTCTTTATCGGTCTCGGCGCACTCGCTCTCGGCGGCTTGGTCGCCTGCGTGATTCTCTTCTTGAAAAAGAAGAAGGACGACGGTGACGATGAATAATGCTGAAAAAGGTTTACATCTGCGCGCCCCTCGGAGGTAACGTCAGAGAAAACCTGCGCCAAGTTAGGAAATATACCGAATATGCTTTAAGATGCGGCACGGCTCCGGTCGTGCCGCATTTCTACGCCCTCTGCCTCAATGATAACAACCACAAAGAAAGAGAAATCGGTATGAAGGCAGGTCAGAGCCTGCTCTGGTTCTGCGATGAAATGTGGGTTTTCGGAGATGTTGTCTCCAAAGGAATGCAGAAGGAGATCGACTTCTGCAAAACCATGAATATTCGCGTTCGCTATGTTAAGGACAGCGAAATGCGGAAGAAATTAGGAGGAAAAAGTCTATGAAAATGAAACGAATAAGCGCAATGCTTGGCGTCCTCGTTGTACTGGTACTGGTTGCCTGCTCCTGTATGACGGTTTTCGCTGCGGGCGATGTGTCCTCTGCGATACAGAGCACATGGAATGACGCGAAAACGCAGATTCAGAACGTAGTCAACAACGTTGTTTTCCCGGTGCTCGATATGATTTTGGCGATTCTGTTTTTTGTCAAGATCGGCAGCGCGTATTTTGACTACCGAAAGCACGGGCAGTTCGAGTTCACGGCTCCGGCGATCCTTTTCGCGTGTCTGATTTTCACGATCACCGCGCCGCTGTATATTTGGTCGGTCATTTAAGAAAAAAATTATCTCGCTATTGTGCGGATAACATACATAGTGTACGGTATATGCTCTGTTATGCTGTGCCTTAAACCTTTATACTATTTATTAAACAATTAGAAAGAAAAGGTACAACGCATGATTGATAAACGTATAGGCAAACGGATTAAACAGCGCAGAGAAGAACTGGGTATCACTCAGGAGGATTTAGCTGAGAAGCTCGGATTACCTGCACATTACCTTTCGACCGTGGAACGCGGTGCGACATTTCCGAGAATCGAAAGGCTGATTGATATTATCAACGGTTTGGATACATCAGCTGACGCCATCTTCTGTGATGTGATTACCCGCTCATCCGATACCCGAGCCAGTATCTTATCAGAGCAAATCGGCAACCTTCCTCTTGATGAAAGAAACAAAATACTGGATATGGTAGAGCTGATGATACGTCAGGCAAAAAAGGAATAGCATAAAGCTGCGTGAAAAAACACGCAGTTTTTTATTTTGCCACCATTTTTCGACAGACTTTGACCTTCGTTTGTGATATACTGTATGTAAAAGATACACAATGTATCAAATAAACACAAAGGATGAGAACTATGGAAACAAAAATAGTTTGCTGTTTTACAGGACACAGACCGCAGTCATTACCCTTTCGGCTCAACGAGAAGGACGAGCGGTGTATTGCTTTGAGAGAAAAGCTGAAAGCGAAGATAGAGCAACTCATTACTGAGGAAAATGTAACGTGCTTTATTTCCGGCATGGCGTTAGGCGTTGACCAAATCTGTGCGGAGCTTGTATTGGAGCTGAAGGAACAGCACCCGAAAATCACGCTTGAATGCGCGATTCCGTGTGAGGAACAAGCAATCAAGTGGACGGAGCCGCAGCGTGACCGCTATTTTTGGATAGCAGAGCAATGCGACAAGGAAACCATGCTCCAACATCACTATGACAAAGAGTGTATGCAAAAAAGGAATAAGTACATGGTCGACAATAGCCAAATCGTCCTCGCCGTCTGGAACGGCAAGCCGAGCGGAACCGCCAATACGGTCAAATACGCACAGGAGCAAGGAAAAACGGTGATCGTCATTGATCCCCAAACCTTAGAAACAAGAATCATTTAGCGGTATCAGCCGTCGGGAGTGTGTAACTTTCGACGGCTGTTCTACTGCGGAAAGGAAAAATAATGACAGAATTAGGCGCGGTATTCGCGGGTATCATCATCGGCGTGATCCTGATGGTGATGATCTGCGCGGTGCTTTTCGCTTACGCCAAAATCATGAACAAGATGAAATACTTCATCGAGCGCGAGCGCAAGGCGTATGCCGCCATGAAGGACAGGGCAAAACGAAAATATGACGAGCTCGAAGCCCGTGTGTCGGCTCTTGAAAAAACCTCGAAAACGCAGTAAAATATTGCTGGACTTTTCAGAAGAGCAGGAGTATTGTTGTTGGCTGAAAGGAGGCGGCAATATGGATTTTTTCAAGGAGCTTTACAACGGAGACGTTTATCCCGCGGAAGAAATCGCCGTGGATATCGCGGGCGATCCGAAGTATAAGGAGCTGTCGTCAAAGCTCGCCGATGCGGCGAGTCAAGCTGAGAACGCTGACGATGAAACTCAACGGATCGTCAGGCGATACCGCGAGGAGTTCGAGGATTTGATCAGCCTGCACGAGCTTCACGCGTTCAAAATCGGCTTTATCCGCGGAGCCGAATTAAGACAAGCAATATCAAAAACAAACGAACCGTCTGTGTAGTTTTTACATAGGCGGTATTTTTATGACCGAACAGCCGTCAATTTGGCGGCTGTTTCGGCTGAGAGGAAGTGACAATTTAAATGTTCGATTGGATAAGCAAAATCGTTGAAGCTATATCCAACTCCATCGGCAACATGGTGAGCTTTCTCGGAACACAGCTCGCCAACGCCATATTCGACGCCATATTAAAATGGTTTTATGAGATGATTTACAACGCCGTCGCCGATTTCTTCACAGAGATGGGCAAAATGGGCGCCGAGATGTTTGATCTGAGCTGGGTACAGGCGACCGTTACCCTGTTTACCTACTTCGGTTGGGCGCTGTTCGCCGCCGGAACCGTCGTCGCCATTTTTGACGTAGCGGTGGAATACCAAAGCGGCAGAGCGAATATCAAGACAGCCTCTATCAACGTCATCAAGGGCTTCTTTGCCTGTTCGCTGATAGGGATCGTACCGATAGAATTGTATAAATTTTGCATTGCACTGCAAAACACCTTTGCCCACGGCTTAACCGGACTGATGGTGAGCGGAAAGACGGTTGACCTCTCCGGCGAAAGCACATCGGTGTTAGAGGGGTGTTTCAAGGTTTCAGCGCAGACGACCTTCAATCTTTTCAACATCCTGTGCCTGATTGCCTTTGCCTACTGCGTAGTCAAGATATTCTTCCAGAATATCAAGCGCGGCGGCATTCTGCTGATTCAGATCGCTGTCGGCGCACTGTACATGTTCTCGGTTCCGAGAGGTTATACCGATGGCTTTGTGCAGTGGATGAAGCAGGTGGCGGCGATCTGCCTGACAGCGTTTTTGCAGACGACGATTTTGTATCTCGGCTTGCTGACGTTCCCCGACAATATGCTGCTTGGCATGGGAATCCTGCTTTCGGCAAACGAAGTACCCCGCATAGCACAGCAGTTCGGTTTGGATTCAAGTGTAAAGGTCAACATGATGAGCGTCGTTCACGCGACCACCACGGCCGTCAACCTGACGCGCACGGTGGCACGCTCTGTGAAGTGAGGCGAGCTATATGAACGCAAACGGCGAATTTACCAAAGACGACCTCGCGGTTGACCGTGATATGGAGATTGACTGCGATATCGGTCAGGAGATTCTTGTGTACTTTGAGTGTTGGTTTGACGCGGATCGGAAATTTAGCATTGATACGTCGGAAAACGACGCTTGGCTGAATATGTACGGGCGGTATAACCCGTATGAGGATACCCTCACGATTGAGTGTGAAATCGACCGCGACGACGGCTCATCGTACTTTGATTATTTTCCTACCGACGCGGAAACGCAGCTCATGAAAGACCTCATCACAGCAAAAATCCAAGAGGTAT
>JBGUUF010000292.1:0-1680 GCA_045133435.1 Acutalibacteraceae bacterium | reverse complement strand
AAGCCTCACCTCTCCCCTGTTTGTCGTTTAAGTGCGCAAGCGGGGGATTCTTTGTGCAAAAAAAAATCAGATGCACATGCATCGCAAGTACATCTGATAATTTTAACTTTATTTTATTACAGAAGAAATTATATTGCCGATGTTGTTAACCACAGCGCGATAATAAATCTCCTCTTCGGGCATCAAAACCGCTTTGATCTGATCGCCGAAGAAATAGTAGATCGCAAATGCGATCGCAAGCATTACGCCGAGAACCAGCACTGCATTGACAAACGACGCACCGTTCTTTTTGCGCTTCTGACGCTTGGCACTCTTGGCCGCCTCTGCCGCTGACGCTGCGGATGCTTCCATCTTGCTGATGTCGCTTTGAACCACGGTATCAAATGTATCGCGGCTCTTATTTTCCTCATCGGGATAAACCTCGTCCAGAAGCTCTTCGTATGTATACACACGCTCGCCGACTGTTTCAGGCTCTCTGCATTCTGTGAGAAGCTGGGAAATAATATCGTACAGCACATCGTCATTGCACTCGTCCACACGAACACTCTTTACCCTTGTATCAAAGAATTTTGATGCCTTGGTAACAGTTTCATTGCCGTCAAGATAGACAATATAAATGTCGGCATTGAATTCCTTTGCCTTTTCTATCTGATTGAGGAAGTAAGGCGAAAGCAAGGCTTTTTCGGACATAAAGGCAAGAAATACCTCGCAGTTGCGGATATTATGTCTGCGCAGTGCGTCGACCTGAACCTCTTCCTGCACGCCTTCATCGTATCTTATGCGGTATCTGTCATTATTAAGCTTGAGCAGAAGCGGAAACACATACTCGCTGTCACTAAGGGAATAACAAGCATATGCAAACTTTCCGTCTCCCTTATATGACTTAAAGGGTTTTTTTACATTCACAGCAAAAACCTCCAGATATTTTTAATTCAGTTTAATTATAACACAATCAGGATAAAAAAGTAAAGTGTTTTTGCAAAAATATTATGCAGATTAACAGACGGCAAAAAAAACATGCCGCACCGTTACGAAATTACGGGATGTAGACCCACGCCAAATAGAGATACATCAGCACAACGACGATTTCAGACACGAAAACTCCGACCTGAATGATCCTGACATGCTTTTTATCCACGATGTTTCTGTCGGCACATATCTCATCCGAACTGCCCGCCGAGCATGCCGCACCCGTGCAGCCCAAAATCACCATAAATATTGTGGTGATTATTTGAATAAACGGCTGAAGCCCGCCTATCCAGCCAAGCAGTATGTGAAATACAGACAGTATCAGGACGACAAAAAACATAGCTATATTGAGATAATACAGCAAGCCGAAATTCACCTTGCCGCTCACCGGAGTGAAAAAGAGCTTGTCGGAAAACGTGACGCACCTTTTGGATATAAATTCATTACTGCACACCTTGCGCACTCTGCGCTCTAGCACCCAGCGGAATTCAAAGTAAAAAAGCCAGCACACAGCCAAAGCGGCTATTTCACCAAAATAAAAAGACATTTCTGCAGCCACCCCTTATTTATGGGATTATTCAAAGTTGCCCAATGCGTTCAGGCTCAGCGCCTTGAGGTATGCATTGATAAAGCCGTCGATATCTCCGTCCATAACGGCAGTGATATTGCCCATTTCAAAGCCTGTGCGGTGATCCTTGGCGAGGGTGTAGG